>NZ_JBSIUV010000017.1:0-54008 GCF_053654515.1 Helicobacter sp. T3_23-1059
AGGAGTAAAAAAATGAAAAAGTTCGTGTTAGCATTTGCAATAGTAGCAAGTGTAGTCAGTATGGGAATGTGTGAGTATAATAAGTATGAAAAGATATGTGGCGGTATGGGCATATCAAAATGTATTAACTTTTATGAATCCTCTTGCAATAATGGGAATATTGTTGGTTGTTCAGTTTTATACGATTTTTTTCATATGGTTGACGAAGTTACCGTTGAAGAAATGGTGTGTCAAAATTATAATGGCTCTGTTATTGACTCTGTCAAAAAACTTCTAAAAGATGCAAAAGAAATAAAAAGTTTTATACCTAACTCGTTAGCAACCAAAGAATCTCATAAAAAGGTGGTTGATTTGATTTTAGAACTAGAAACATTTCTAAAAAATCAAACACAACAAACAAAAGAATGGCAATCTAAAAAAATGGAGTTTCAAAAAAATTTTTTATCGTCTTGCAAAGCAGTAGGCGATTTATTATGGGATACAAACACAAATGAAGCCATACAATACTATAAAAAAGCCTGTAATTATGGATATGGCGAGTCCTGCGAGACTTTGGGAAATATATATCAAGACAATAAAAGCGTGTCGCCCAATTATTTACTTGCATTAGAATATCACGAAAAAGCCTGCGATTTGGGGGTAAAAGACTCTTGTGATAAATATATGCAACTACGAAAGTCATTTAGCAATAACCCATAAGTGTAAAATCTAGGCTATCACAACGACATAAAATCTAGCCTAGATTCTCGCACCATATTTTTAACCCCTCCAAGCAAGAGGATTTTTTAATCCAACGCCACTGCTTTTTCAAATTCTAATGCTTTTTGATGTTTGGCTGAAGTGATGATTTCATACGCACTTTCATCGCTAAGTAGTTTTTGGGTAAGCATAGAATTTAGCTTGTGGCTACCTGCAAAAGAGACATAGCTACCAAGCAGGGGAATCCCAAGTATCGCCATATCGCCGATGGCATCTAAAATCTTATGGCGGACAAATTCTTCGCTATATCGCAAACCTTCCTTATTCATTATCCCTCTTTCATCTAAAACTATGCAGTTGCTTAGATTTCCCCCTTTGCCAAGCCCTATGGAGCGCAGATAATTCACCTCTTGCAAAAAGCCAAAAGTCCTAGCTTTAGCGATTTCCTCGCGATATGTTTTGCGAGAAAATGCAAATCTGTATTGCTGTTTGCCTATGGCTGGGTGGCTAAAATCTATGGCAAAATCAAAAATCGTTTTTTCGCTAGGCTCTAAGCGGACAAATTTATCGCCATCTCGCACTTCAAGCGGTTTTTTTATCATCACAAGTTCTCTAGCTTCATCAAATTCTGCAATCCCTGCTTCATCAAGCAACATACACCACGCGATAGAGCTTCCGTCCATTATGGGGATTTCCTCATTATCGACATTGATTTTTAGGTTGTCAATCCCATAGGCATATATCGCACTCATCAAATGCTCAATCGTAGAGATTTTTGCTTCTCCCTTGCCGATTACTGTTGCCATAGTCGTGTCGATGATAGATTCTGGTTTTAGCGGGATAGATACGCCCAAATCGCTACGATAAAATACGATTCCGCTATTTGCGCTTAGTGGCTCTAGCTCTAGCTTTACAGGCACGCCTTTGTGAAGTCCTATGCCTGTTAATTCTACTTTTTTCTTTATGGTTCGTTGTTTCATTTATATCCTTTGTGGTAGTTTATGATAATTTTTGTTAGTTGTTTTTTTGTATTGTATTGCAAGTTTTCAAGTTTGTCGCAAACTTGAGCGATTTCTTGCGCGATTTAGCTTATTTTTGATAGCCTTTGTGATATTTGATTTGCTAGAATCTATTTTTTTAAAAAATATCTTTTATGGAAAAATTTAAGCCACTTTTTATGATGATTTTTAGCTTGTCATTTGCGTTGATTCTAGCGAGCATATCGGCATTTAGCTTTTCTCCGTTAAACAAAATATACCCTGATTTTAACTTACGCAAAATCAAAAATTCTCCCTCCACTTCTAGCACCCCATAGCAGTCGCCAAATACCGTTACGCTACCTTTTGTGCTGACTTTTGCGCCACTTGAGATGTCCCCTAAAATCTGCAAAGAGTTGGATTCTATGATTTCCTCCCCGCTTCGCACTTTGTGGATAATCTTTGGAATCTTTGTCGCAATGTTAGCATTTACTTCATTTGATGGGGTATTTTTTTGAGTTAGATTTTTTGATGTGGCAAAATCTAGCAAAGGATTTTCTTTAGATTTTGGATTTTGGGCAGTGTTTGGGCTAGATTGTGTAGTAGGCTCACTTTGCTCATTTAGCAAATCTATGTCATTTTGGCTAGGTTTTATGCCTACTACGCCTACGAAATAGCACAGATTTAGCTCTTTTAGAATGGCTTGCAAGTGGGCTGAAATGGGGGATTTAAAATTGATTACAAAGCGAGTTAGCAATATCTCGTTTTTTTGCAAAAATTTGATAATATCCTCTTCGTTTTGTTCTTCTAAAACAATCACTCGTTGATTGTGTTGCCTTGTTTTCAATATAGCTCCTTATGCGGATTTTGGGTAGATTTTGCCTAGATTTTGCTATGTTTTGCAAAATCTATTTTGATGTGCAAGATTGACACTGCTAATTTTGTTCCAAATCCATAGGATTTTCGCCCTGTCGCTCTATGCTTAGGGCTGCTGTTTCAAAAATATCTAAGATATTATTTTTTATCCATTTTGAATCCACCCATTCAGCCACCCTCACAGCCACTCCACCTACCAAAATCCCAAAATGCAAATGGTCGCCAAACGCCCAACCACTCTGCCCTGTAAGCCCTAAAATATCCCCTTTTTTTGCTGTCTCTTTTTCGGCTTTTTGCAATTCTTGCAAGTGAGAATACAGGCTTACTAGCCCAAAATTATGCTCTACTAAAATGGTTTTGCCATATACGCCTAGCTGGCGTGATAGGGCGATTTTCCCGTCATTTGATAAATGGATTTTGTCATTTTTTACGCTTGCCATATCGATTCCTAAATGCAGCGATTGACTTGTTTGTTTATCAGGTGCGATATAAGTCCTAGCATCGCCAAATCGCCCAACCGTGCTATATCCTTTTAGCGGAGCGAAATGCTCCCACGCAGGCTTAGGCGAGATAGATTTTGCTCTCTCTTGCATTGCTTCTTGCAAACTTTTGGTTATAAGTGTGTCATCTTCGGTGCGAATCGTTTCATTTATGTATTTAAATTTTTCAAAATTATCCTCCATACCAGCGGGGAAACTTCGCCCAATATCGCTGATGAGAGAATCTAATTTGTTGTTTAGAAAATCCTCTTTTAGCACAATAGTAGATTTTGAATATCGTGGGGCGTTATCTTTGATAAATGGCACGGTCATTTTGCGTGAGTTGTAGCCAGAATCCCGCACAAAAATACTCGCGCTAAAATTTTTGTTTTCTATCCCCCAAGCCATAAGCGCGGCATAATAGCCTTTTTTCATAAAAGGGTAGGGGATAAATTCTTGCGCTCCATTGCTAATGTTTAGCTCTTTTATATCTATGCTATCAATGTGAAATACTACAAGTGCGCTACCACCATAGCTGATTTTGTTTGAATGAGCAATAATCGTAATGACGGGTTGTTTGGTGTTTATGGTTAGTTGTAAATTTTTCTTTGTGGTGCTTCCGCTAAAAAGATTTGCATTGCTCCAATCCGTGATGCAAATCTCATAATCTATCGTGGTTTTATCGGGCAACGCTACTTCAGGCTGTGGCAACCAGATTTTTAGCTTTTTTGGTTTATCTACTACGGGTTCTTTTTTATCCAGCACGGTAAGTCCGCTTTGGGTGCGCGCTTTTATGGTGTAGGATTTTATCCCGCTCGCACTTTGGGCTAAAATAGCGATTTGCTTGTTTGGATTCCAAACGCTTTTGTCTTCGATGGGGACGGCTTTTGTGGGGTCTAAGTAAAGATATACTTTGGTTTGGGGAGGGTTATTGCTAAACAAATCAAGCGAATAAACATAAAACCCCAAAAGAAGTAGAGCAAGTGCGGTTAGAATCTTTGCAAAATTATTCATATTTGCCCCTTGATTTGGACTTTTGCTTCTCTCTAAGCGCATTGTTTTGTCCCCCATTGTTTATTGCCCCCCCCCCCCCGTAATATTTGCCTAGCTTTTATAGATTCTTTATTGTTGGCACTTGTGGTTATCAAAAAAATTTTTTTTGTGCACTGTGTGGATTTTGTTCGTGGGTTTTGTTTTGCGCATTTGCCCCATACCCCGTTTTTAAACGCTTCTTTTTTCATTTGTTACTCCGCTTGTTGTTTTGGTTTGTTTTGCTATTTTTGTGCTTTTTTCCTCAAATTTTACAATCTTAAAGAGAATCTAAATTCTACAAAATCAATGTAGATTTTATAAAAATATCTTGCAAATCTTTATATGGCATTTGTAGAATGCAAAATCTACAAAACTTCGCGTGGGTCGGCTATCTTGCCATTGATTGCGGAGTAGGCTACTACGGCTGAATTTGCCAAAAATACTTGAGAGTTGCGCGAACCCATTCGCCCGATGAAGTTGCGATTTGTCGTGCTGATACATTTTTCATCATCGCCTAAAATCCCCATATATCCGCCTAGACAAGCTCCACAAGTGGGGTTTGATATGAGTGCGCCTGATTCTAGCAAGGTATCAATGTAGCCAAGTTTGTGCGCGGCTTTGTATATCGCCTGTGTGCCGGGGGTTATGATTAGTCGCACATCGGGGTGGATTTTTTTGCCTTTTAGGATAGATGCTGCGATTTGCAAATCGCTTAATCGTCCATTTGTGCAACTACCGATAAATGCTTGATCGATTTTTATGTCATCTTTTGTGGCTTGGCTGATAGGCTTGCCATTGCTTGGCAAAAATGGATACGCTACAAGCGGCTCTAGGGTGTCTATGTCTATTTCTAAGATTTTTTCATAGCTTGCACCCTCATCGCTCGTGTGAAAGATAGGTTTTGCCCTTAAGCTACCATTTTCCCTCTCCCTAGATTCTAAAAACTCTTTTGTGATTTCATCAGGCGCGATTATGCCATTTTTTGCTCCCGCTTCTATTGCCATATTGCATAGCGAAAATCTATCGTCCATACTAAGTAGGCTTATGGCTTCGCCTCCAAATTCTAATGCCTGATAAAGTGCGCCATCTACGCCTAATTGACGGATAACCTCTAAGATTAAATCCTTGCCATAGATTCCCTTTGGCATTGTGGTTTTTGTCGTGTCATTGTTGTGTTGTGTTTTGTTTTTTGTGCGGAAATTTACTTTGATAGAGCGAGGCACTCTAAACCAATTTTTGCCCGTTATCATTGAGTATGCTAAATCTGTGCTACCAAGCCCCGTGCTAAACGCTCCTAACGCCCCGTGAGTGCAGGTGTGAGAATCTGCACCGATGATGACATCGCCACTCACTACCAAACCTTTTTCGGGCAAGAGAGCGTGCTCGATGCCCATATCTCGCTCATCAAAATAATGCTTTAGCTGATGTTTTTTTGCAAAATCGCGTGAGATTCTAGCTTGATTTGCAGAGAGAATGTCTTTGGCAGGGATATAGTGATCCATCACAATGCAAAAATTATCAGGGTTTGCAAGTTTTTTTGCGCCTGATTTTTCAAAGGCTTTTATGGATATAGGCGTGGTAATATCATTGCCAATCACCATATCAATGTTTGTTTCTATGATTTCATCGGCATAGACGCTTTTGCCACAATGATGAGAAAAGATTTTTTCTGTGATAGTTTGGGGGGATTTTGGTTTTGACATTTGTAGATTCCACCTTTTTAGTGTTTTTTGTAGTTTTATTCGATTATTTTAGGGTGTTTTTGTGATATTTTTGCAAACTTTGTTTTTGGAAATTTGTGTTTTAACTCATTTTGATTTTGCAATAATGACTTAGTATTTTTGTGTCGCTTCGTGTCGCTAAAAACGCCATTTTTTTTAGCCATTTTTTTAAAAGTATAGCGCAAACACAAAATACCAAATCTTAAATCAGTGGAATTTTTTTGCAAACAAAACTATAATTAAAAACAAATTAAACTATGCTTAAAATATGCTTATCTAGCAGTTTTTAATCGTTTTTAATTTAGTTTTGGTTACATTGCGTTGGTTTTTTTTATTTTTTGATTTATTTTGATATTGTTTGGTTTTTGGTTGTTTTTGTTGTTGCGTAGTTTTAAAAAATATTACCAAAGGTAACAACTCGCATAAATATTGCGCAAAATCCGTATTTTACCCTTGACAAAAAAGACACATTTTGTATATAATCGCAGTTTTCTTTATGAAACCGCATACCAAAAATACGAAACACACACGCAAAAACAACACCTTAGATTTTCTAAATAAAACTTAGATTTTGCGCTATTTACGCTGGTTTAGCTCAGTTGGTAGAGCATCTGCCTTGTAAGCAGAGGGTCGGGGGTTCAAGTCCCTTAACCAGCTCCATTTTACAACCACAAACAAAAGAGAATCTATCTCATTTGGCGTTTGACCAGTTTTTGCTGTTTTGGTGAGTTACTCAAGTGGCCAACGAGGGCAGACTGTAAATCTGCTGACTATGTCTTCCGTGGTTCGAATCCACGACTCACCACCATCTTAGATTCTTGTTTGGATTCTAGGTGTGGTAGCCAAAATGGTATTTGCGGGAATAGCTCAGTTGGCTAGAGCATCAGCCTTCCAAGCTGAGGGTCGCGGGTTCGAGCCCCGTTTCCCGCTCCACCTCTGGGAGCTGAATAAATGCTTTCATTTACTCATTTTTCCCAAAGTCTTTAAAATTGCCCATATAGCTCAGTGGCAGAGCACTTCCTTGGTAAGGAAGAGGTCGGCGGTTCAATCCCGCTTATGGGCTCCAGTTTTTCTCGTCATCTTAGTTTTTGTGATGTTTTTAAAGTTTTTTAGCTTTTTATAAAGAACTTTAAGATAAAATCCGAGACTTTGAAAATTTTTTTAAGGAGATTCTTATGGCAAAGGAAAAATTTGTCAAAAATAAGCCCCATGTAAATATTGGGACTATTGGGCATGTAGACCACGGCAAAACAACATTAAGCGCGGCTATTTCAGCTGTTTTATCAACAAAAGGTCTTGCAGAAATGAAAGACTATGATAAGATTGATAATGCACCTGAAGAGCGCGAAAGAGGGATTACCATTGCAACTTCTCACATAGAGTATGAAACAGAAAATCGCCACTATGCGCATGTGGATTGTCCCGGACACGCTGACTATGTAAAAAATATGATTACAGGTGCAGCGCAAATGGACGGCGCGATTTTGGTTGTATCAGCAGCAGATGGTCCTATGCCTCAAACTAGAGAGCATATCTTACTATCTCGTCAAGTAGGTGTTCCATATATTGTTGTTTTCTTAAATAAACAAGATATGGTAGATGACCAAGAATTGCTTGATTTGGTAGAAATGGAAGTGCGTGAGTTGCTAAGCCAATATGAATTTCCCGGTGATACTACACCTATCGTGGCTGGCTCTGCGCTAAAAGCCCTTGAAGAAGCAAAGTCTGGCAATATAGGTGAGTGGGGCGAAAAAGTCCTAAAACTTATGGCTGAAGTAGATGCTTATATCCCAACACCTGAGCGTGATACTGAAAAAACTTTCCTAATGCCTGTTGAAGATGTGTTTTCAATCGCAGGTCGTGGGACGGTCGTTACAGGCAGAATCGAGCGTGGCGTAGTAAAGGTGGGCGATGAAGTAGAAATCGTAGGAATCCGTGATACGCAAAAAACTACCGTTACAGGCGTGGAAATGTTTAGAAAAGAGCTTGATAAGGGCGAGGCTGGCGATAATGTAGGTATCCTTTTGCGTGGAACAAAGAAAGAGGAAGTAGAGCGTGGTATGGTGCTTTGCAAACCGGGTTCTATCACTCCGCATAAAAAGTTTGAGGGCGAAGTATATGTCCTATCCAAAGAAGAAGGCGGAAGACATACGCCATTTGTCAATAACTATCGCCCACAATTTTATGTGCGCACTACCGATGTAACAGGCTCAATCACTTTACCTAGCGGTGTGGAGATGGTTATGCCCGGTGATAATGTAAAAATCACAGTTGAGCTTATTAACCCAATCGCGCTTGAAGAGGGGACACGATTTGCTATCCGTGAAGGTGGCAGGACTGTTGGTGCTGGCGTTGTAAGCAAAATCATTGAGTAAGGCTAAAAAATGGCAAAAGGCAATGTGGTAAAGATTGGCTTAAAGTGTTCGGAGTGTGGTGATATAAATTACAGCACAACGAAAAATGCCAAGACAAAGACAGAAAAACTGGAGCTTAAGAAATTCTGCCCTAGACTTAACAAACACACTGTGCATAAAGAAGTTAAGCTAAAAAGCTAGGAATTTTGTAGAATCTACTTTAGTGCAAGACTAAACGCAAAACTTAAGTAGATTCTCTAGCTTTGAAGGTCAGTAGCTCCAATGGTAGAGCATCGGTCTCCAAAACCGACTGTTGGGGGTTCGAGTCCCTCCTGACCTGCCATTTGCATCGAGCTAATCAAGCAAAATAAAAAAACTAAGGTTAAACAATAATGAAAAAGATAGTTTCTTATTACAGGATAGCAAAAGAAGAGCTGTTTAAAGTAATATTCCCTACTAGAGAGCAGATTCGTAATGCGCTTATTTCTGTTGTAGTGGTTGTCTTTGTTATTGCGTTGTTTTTAGGATTAGTTGATTTAATTTTGTCTGCTTCTGTATCTAGTATTTTATAGAAACTTAGGAGACTTGTATGTCGTTAAGCTGGTATGCTATACAGACTTATTCTGGTAGCGAACAATCCGTCAAGCGAGCTATTGAAAATTTGGTCGAGCAATATCAAATCCAAGATAGACTAAAAGAAATCATAGTGCCTACCGAAGATGTTTATGAGATAAAAAATGGCATTAAAAAGGTAAGTGAGCGGAGCTTGTATCCGGGCTATGTATTTATCAATGTTGATTTGGACACTTCGTTGTGGCATACGATTCAATCATTACCAAAAGTGAGTGGATTTATCGGGGAGAGCAAAAAACCTACGCCGCTTGGAGAAAGTGATATAGCTCATATTTTGGAAAAAGTCCAAAATCGTGCAGCACCTAAACCTAAGATTTCATTTGAGCAAGGTGAGGTTGTTCGTATAAATGAAGGTCCTTTTGCAAATTTTACAGGCACTGTTGAAGGTTATGACATTGAGCATAAAAAACTAAAGTTGAATGTTTCTATTTTTGGCAGAAATACTCCGATAGAAATACTATATTCACAAGTAGAGAAAATCATATAAAGTTTCTTAACGACTAAAATTTCATTACGAAAGGTAGAAAAATGGCAAAAAAAGTAGTTGGAGAATTAAAATTGCAAATCCCAGCAGGCAAGGCAAATCCATCTCCGCCCGTTGGTCCAGCTTTGGGGCAAAGGGGTATTAACATTATGGAATTTTGTAAGGCGTTTAATGAAAAAACCAAAGATATGGGTAATTTTAATATCCCTGTGATTATTACCGTGTATCAAGACAAGAGTTTTTCATTTATCACCAAAAAACCTCCCGTAACGGATTTAATCAAAAAAACTGCTAACATTACCAAAGGTTCTGATAATCCGCTGAAAAATAAAATAGGCAAGCTAACTTCCAAACAACTTGAAGAAATTGCTAATATGAAAATGGAAGATTTGAATGCTAACGATATAGAAGCGGCAAAAAAAATAGTGGCTGGAAGTGCTCGCTCTATGGGTATTGAAATCATAGATTAGGAATCTAAATTTTTAAGGAGACATAGGATATGAAAGTAGCAAAGAGAATCCAAAATCTATTGCAAAAAATAGATGAAAGCAAGTTTTATGACATAGATTCTGGGATTAGCACGGTAAAATCTCTTGCTTCGGCAAAATTTGATGAGACGGTAGAGATTGCGTTACGATTGGGGGTTGATCCTCGTCACGCAGACCAAATGATTCGCGGGGCAGTGGTGCTACCACACGGCACGGGTAAAAAAGTGCGCGTAGCGGTTTTTGCCAAAGGTGCAAAAGCTGATGAAGCAAAGGCAGCAGGTGCAGATATTGTGGGTGCAGATGATTTAGCAGAAGAGATAAAAAACGGCAATACAGATTTTGATATGGTTATCGCTACCCCCGATATGATGGCACTTGTAGGCAAAGTAGGCAGAATCTTAGGACCAAAAGGACTTATGCCAAACCCAAAAACAGGCACCGTTACCGCTGACATAAGCAAAGCAGTTTCTAATGCTAAAAGCGGACAAGTAAATTTCCGTGTAGATAAAAAAGGAAATATTCACGCCCCAATAGGTAAGGCTAGCTTCCCGCAGGATAAAATCCGTGATAATATGTTAGAGCTTGTAAAAACGATAAATCGCTTAAAACCATCTAGCGCAAAAGGCAAATTTATTCGTGGCGGTGCGCTGTCTTTGACAATGTCCCCTGCTGTAAAACTTGATACGCAGATTTTGATGGATGTGAAATAAAAAAATTGACAGCAAAATAACGGCGTTGTCAAAATCAAAAAAAGCCTAAATCCAAATGTTTGAAAAAAACGACTTAAGATTACCTAGAATTTAACAACATAGCGAGGTTAATCTAAAGACATAATTTTTTCAAAATATTTGGCAAACACTTAATATAATTAAAAAACTGAAAATAAGGACTAGGCAATTATGCGATTAGATTGATAAAAACAAAAAAGAGGAGAATTTAATTTATCTTAGACTGATGATTACAAGGGCATTATGCTTAATCGCTAGATTCTAGTTGCCTTGTATAAGTCTCGTCTGAAAGGAGGAAAGATGACTAAAACCCAAAAGCAAGAACTAATTGACGCTCTTACCCAAGAATTTAAAACTGCTAATGCTTTATTGCTATGTGATTACAAAGGCACAAGCGTTAAATCGTTAGAAGAGCTACGCGCTTTAGCGCGACAAGCGGGTGCAAAAGTCCAAGTGATAAAAAACACTTTGGCACGCATTGCGCTTAAAAATTCTAGTTACCCAGATTTAGATATTAAAGATACAAATATCTTTATTTGGGGGGAAGACCAAATCGCGCTATCAAAGATTGTCGTAAAATTTGCTAGCGCAAATGAAGCGAGTTTTTCTATTAAAGTTGGTTGCTTTGATGGCGAAAAAGTGGATAAAACCCACATTCTCGCCGTCTCTAAGCTACCAAGCAGAGAAGAACTTATCGGTATGCTTTTGTCAGTTTGGACTGCTCCTGCACGATATTTTGTTACAGGATTGGACAATCTAAAAAAGCAAAAAGAACAAAACTAACCATCTAAAAAGGAGAAAAAATGGCTATCACAAAAGAAGAAGTCCTAGATTACATAGGCGGACTATCTGTCCTAGAGTTATCAGAGCTTGTAAAAGCGTTTGAGGAAAAGTTTGGTGTGAGTGCAGCACCCACAGTTGTAGCAGGAGCAGTAGCAGCAGGAGGCGGTGCTGGCGGTAGCGCAGAGGAAAAGACAGAATTTACCGTAGTCCTAGTCGAAGCAGGTGCAAATAAAATCGCCGTTATCAAAGCTGTGCGTGAAATTACAGGGCTTGGGCTAAAAGAGGCAAAAGATGCTACTGAACAAACTCCTCACACTATCAAAGAGGGTGTCAATAAAGATGACGCCGAAGCGTTTAAGAAAAAGCTCGAAGAAGCAGGCGCGAAAGTGGAAATCAAATAAGCCACAAAAGCGCGTAGAGCTAGATATTAAGAGTTTGTATGCCTAGAATTTAACACATTCTAGGCTTTTAAAATGCACCCTAAGAGATTTTAGATTTTATAGAATCATTGGATAAAGATTTTGCAAGTGGCAAGCATAGATTAAGCGTGGTGTTTGATTAAAATCTATGATTTTGCGATTACTTAAAATGCTTAGCGTTTTAAATAGCATAAGTGATATAAAATGGCTTAAATCACGCTATTTTGCGCGATTGAAATAAACCAAACTAGCAAAACTTATCTAAAATGCTAGATTTACCAAAATGTTTAAAACTAGAATCTCTTAGGGTGTAGCTAAATACTTTTTCAAGGATTATCAAATGTCAAAAACACAAGCCAAAAATAGACTTCGCATTGATTTTGCTAAACAGCAGGGCTTAGAAGTGCCAAATCTTTTGCTTTTGCAACGCGATAGTTATGATTCGTTTTTGTATCCACGAGATGGCAAAGAAAGCGGGATAGAGAAAGTATTTAAGTCAATTTTCCCTATCCAAGATGCTCAAAATCGCATTACCCTTGAGTATAAAAGTTGCGAGTATGGCAAACCAAAATACACCATTAGAGAGGCTATGGAGCGTGGTATTACCTATGCCATACCTTTGAAGCTAAAAGTCGAGCTTATCCAATGGGAAAAAGACGAAAAAGGCGATAAACTCGCACCAAAAGACAGAAAAGAGCAAAGTATTTTTGTGCGTGAGATTCCGCTTATGACAGACCGCACGAGTTTCATCATTAACGGTGTAGAGCGCGTGGTGGTAAATCAGCTACATAGGAGTCCGGGCGTAATTTTTAAGCAAGATGACACCGCTTCAACCATCAATAAACCCATTTATATGGGGCAGATTATCCCTGATAGAGGCTCGTGGCTATATTTTGAATATGATGCAAAAGATACGATGTTTGTTCGTATAAACAAACGGCGCAAAGTCCCTGCGACTATCTTTTTGCGTGCGCTTGGGTATAGCAAAATGGATATTTTAAAAATCTTTTATCCAAGCCTTGTTATCAAAGTCCAAAACGATGAATTTCTTATCAAATTTAACCCAGCAGATTTTGAGGGCAGAGTAGATTTTGATATAAAAGATATAAATGGCGAAATCATCGTGCCTTCAGGTAAGAGACTAAGTGCAAAAAAAGCAAAAGAGTTGCAAGAAAAAGGGCTTGAATACATACAATACCCCGCAAAAACTTTGCTAGGTCGCTACATTTTTGAGCCTATTGTTGATAGCAAGAGTGGGGAGGTTATCCTTGATACTCTTACGCAAATCGATGAATCAAAGCTCAAAAAAATAACCGAACTTAAGCTAAAAGATTTTGTCATCATAAACGACATTGCAAGCGGTGTGGATAATTCCATAATAAACGCTTTTATCGCCGAGACAGATTCTCTAAAACTTCTTAAACAAAGTGAAAAAACTGATGATGAAAATGAGTTAGCCGCTATTAGAATCTACAAAGTAATGCGTCCGGGAGAACCCGTAACAAAAGAAGTTGCAAAGCAATTTGTTAAGCGATTGTTTTTTGATCCTGAAGCGTATGATTTGACACGGGTAGGGCGAATGAAAATGAATCATAAGCTAGGCTTAAATGTGCCAAATTATGTAACCGTGCTAACCCACCAAGACATTATAGAATCCGCTCGTTACCTTATGGGTGTCAAAAATTGCAAAGAGGGTAGGCAGGGTAAATTCAGAATCGATGATAGAGATAATCTAGGCAATCGCAGAATCCGCGCCATAGGCGAATTGCTAGCAAATGAAATGCACTCTGGGCTTGTCAAAATGCAAAAGGCGATTAAAGATAAGCTAACTACGATGAGTGGGAATTTTGATAGCATAATGCCACAAGATTTGATAAATGCAAAAACTATCACAAGCACGATTATGGAGTTTTTCACAGGCGGACAACTTTCACAATTTATGGACCAAACAAATCCACTTAGTGAAATCACGCACAAACGCCGTCTATCAGCACTTGGCGAGGGAGGTTTGGTAAAAGAGCGCGTAGGGTTTGAAGCGCGCGATGTGCATCCTACGCATTATGGCAGAATCTGCCCTATTGAAACCCCTGAAGGACAAAATATCGGGCTTATCAACACGCTATCTACTTTTACTCGCGTAAATGATTTAGGCTTTATTGAAGCACCATATAGGGAAGTTGTAAATGGCAAGGTTACCGATGAAGTCGTCTATCTTACTGCGACACAAGAAGATGGCAAAGTCATAGCCCCTGCAAGCACAAAGCTAGATGCTAATAATAACATCGTAGATTCTCTTATCGAGACTCGTTGTGGTGGTGAAATCACTTTGCGAAAATCCGAAGAAGTGGAGTTGATTGATTTAAGTCCTAGAATGCTTGTGGGTGTGGCTGCTTCGTTGATTCCGTTCTTGGAGCACGATGATGCAAACCGCGCACTTATGGGTTCAAATATGCAACGACAAGCTGTCCCGCTATTAAAACCTGATGCCCCAATCGTTGGCACGGGGATTGAGCAAATTATCGCAAGAGATTCTTGGGAAGCGGTAAAAGCAAGACGAAGCGGGGTTGTTGAGCGTGTGGATTCTCGCAATATTTATATTTTGGGCGAGGAAGGCGATAGCGTCTATATTGATGATTATTCGTTGCAAAAAAATTTGCGAACTAATCAAAACACCTGCTTTGCGCAACGACCTATTGTCAAAAAAGGCGACAAAGTTCAAGCTGGGCAAATCATCGCAGATGGCGCAAGTATGGATAGAGGTGAGCTAGCATTAGGCAAAAATATCCGCGTAGCATTTATGCCGTGGAATGGATATAATTTTGAGGACGCTATTGTCGTAAGCGAGCGACTTATCAAAGAAGATGCTTTCACTTCAAATCATATTTATGAAAAAGAAATCGAAGCTAGAGAGCTAAAGCACGGGACAGAGGAGATTACTGCGGATATTCCGGGCGTGCGTGAAGAGGAGGTAGCTCACCTTGATGAGAGTGGTATTGTGCGGATTGGCACTTATGTAACCGCAGGTATGATTCTAGTAGGCAAAGTCTCTCCAAAAGGCGAAGTAAAACCAAGCCCTGAAGAGCGACTACTTCGTGCGATTTTTGGCGAAAAAGCTGGGCATGTGGTAAATAAATCTTTGTATTGTCCTCCGTCATTAGAAGGGACGATTGTTGATGTCAAAATCTTTACCAAAAAAGGCTATGAGCGTGATGCGAGGGCTGTGAGTGCTTATGAGCAAGAAAAATCTGCCCTTGATATTGAGCATCACGATAGACTTACGATGCTAAATAAAGAGGAGCTTTTGCGCGTAGGGCTTATGCTAAGCAAAGAGGAGCTAAGTGGCGAAGCTGAAGTAAATGGCAAAAAATACAAAAAGGGACAAAAAATCCCCAAAAATGAGATAACAAACATCAATCGTTTTGCGCTTACTACGCTTATCAAAAACTACCCCAAAGCCGTGCAAACAAAGTATGAAAAAATCAAATCAAGTTTCTTAGACCAAAAAAAGACACTTGGTGAGGAACACGAGGAAAAACTCTCTATCTTAGAAAAAGATGATATTTTGCCAAGCGGTGTGGTAAAACAAGTCAAAATCTACATAGCCACCAAGCGCAAACTAAAAGTAGGCGACAAAATGGCTGGACGACACGGAAATAAAGGCATTGTAAGCACTATTGTGCCAATGGTGGATATGCCTTATACTGCCGATGGCGAGCCTGTGGATATTGTGCTAAATCCTTTAGGCGTGCCAAGTCGTATGAATATCGGGCAGATTTTAGAGACGCATTTAGGGCTTGTGGGTAAGAGGCTAGGCAAACAGCTTGAAGAGATTTTGGAACACCAAAAAGCAAACTTCAAAGATGAGCTAAGAGCAAAAATGCTACAAATCGCAGAATCTAGCAACGAAAAAGACACAAAAATCATAGATTTTATCAAAAAATGCGATGATGATACCCTGCTAGAGTGCGCGAAAGATTGGGCAAGGGGTGTTAAGTTTGCAACGCCTGTGTTTGAAGATAGCACAATGAAAAAACTTGACACACTTTTTGAGCTAGCAAAAATCGATATGGACGGCAAAGTCGAGCTATATGATGGCAAGACAGGGGAGAAAATCCGCGAAAAAGTCAATGTCGGCTATATGTATATGCTAAAACTCCATCACTTAGTCGATGAAAAAGTGCACGCACGAAGCACAGGTCCTTATAGCCTTGTTACGCAACAACCTGTGGGTGGTAAAGCACTCTTTGGTGGGCAAAGATTTGGGGAAATGGAAGTGTGGGCGTTGGAGGCTTATGGTGCGGCACACACGCTAAAAGAAATGCTAACCCTAAAATCTGATGACATAAATGGACGCGAAAATGCCTACCGCTCCATCACTAGAAGCGAGCCTGTGGGAGAATCTGAAATCCCAGAGACATTTTATGTGCTAACAAAAGAACTTCAATCTTTAGCACTTGATGTAAATGTCTATGATGAGCAAACAACAGAGGCAATAAAATCTAATTCTTATGATGAGAGTGTAGTCGATGATAATGGCAAACCAAGAGTGCTTGAAATCAAAGAGGATAAACGACCAAAAGATTTTAGCTCTTTTCAGCTTACTCTTGCTAGCCCTGAAAAAATCCGCTCTTGGAGTCGTGGCGAAGTCAAAAAACCAGAGACGATAAACTATCGCACGCTAAAACCAGAGAGAGATGGGCTATTTTGCACCAAGATTTTTGGACCTGTGCGGGATTATGAGTGTCTATGTGGCAAATACAAAAAGCCTCGCTACAAAGGAATGGTGTGTGAAAAATGTGGCGTAGAGGTTACAAGCTCTAAAGTCCGTCGCTCTAGAATGGGACATATAGAGTTGGTTACTCCTGTGGCACATATTTGGTATGTTAGCTCTTTGCCTAGCCGTATCGGCACGCTTTTGGGTGTAAAAATGAAAGACTTAGAGCGCGTGCTTTATTATGAGGCATATATTGTAAAAGATCCCGGCGAGGCATTTTATGATGATGCTTCTACTAAGCCTGTTTTAAAATATGATGTGCTAAATGAGGAGCAATTCCAAAATATTAACCAACGATTTGTAGATAGAGGATTTGTCGCGCAAATGGGTGGCGAAGTAGTGCAAGAGTTGCTATCTCAACTAGATTTAGCAGAGCTTGGAAAATCATTAAAAAACGACATAAAAGAGACAAATTCTGAAGCAAAAAAGAAAACCATCATTAAGCGATTAAAAGTGGTAGAGAGTTTTCTAAATTCAGGCAATCGCCCAGAATGGATGATGTTAACTGTGCTTCCTGTGTTGCCACCAGATTTGCGTCCCTTAGTCGCCCTTGATGGTGGTAAATTTGCAGTAAGTGATGTCAATGACTTGTATCGCCGTGTGATAAATCGCAATCAACGGCTAAAACGGCTACTTGAGCTAGACGCACCTGAAATCATCGTGCGCAATGAAAAAAGAATGCTTCAAGAAGCCGTTGATGCGCTATTTGATAATGGCAGAAATGCAAATGCAGTCAAAGGGGCAAATAAACGCCCATTAAAATCTCTAAGCGAAATTATCAAAGGTAAGCAGGGTAGATTTCGTCAAAATCTACTTGGAAAGCGTGTGGATTTCAGCGGACGAAGCGTCATTGTCGTAGGACCAAATTTGCGAATGGATCAATGCGGATTGCCCAAAAATATGGCGTTAGAGCTATTTAAGCCTCATTTGCTCGCTAGATTAGAAGAAAAGGGCTATGCTAGCACGCTAAAACAAGCAAAAAAGATGATAGAGCAAAAAGTAAATGAGGTGTGGGAATGCCTACAAGAAATTGTAGAGGGCTATCCTGTGTTGCTAAACCGCGCTCCTACGCTACATAAGCAGTCTATTCAAGCATTTCACCCTAAGCTAATTGATGGTAAAGCGATACAGCTTCACCCGCTTGTTTGCTCTGCGTTTAATGCGGATTTTGACGGCGACCAAATGGCAGTGCATGTCCCGCTTAGCCAAGAAGCTATCACAGAATGCAAAGTGCTAATGCTAAGCTCTATGAATATCTTGCTTCCTGCAAGTGGTAAAGCTGTGGCTGTGCCTAGCCAAGATATGGTTTTGGGGCTGTATTATCTAAGCTTAGAGCGCAAGGGTGTAAAAGGCGAGCATAAATTATTTAGTGATATTGATCAAATTATGGTTGCTATTGATGCAGGGGAGCTAGATATAAATGCCAAAATCCAAACCGTAATAGAGCGACAACCCGTTACCACCACCACAGGCAGAATGATTTTGCGCTCGATTTTGCCTGATTTTGTCCCTACAAATCTATGGAATCGCGTGCTAAAGAAAAAAGACATTAGTATCTTAATCGACTATGTCTATAAAGAAGCAGGTATCGGTGCGACAGCAAATTTCCTTGATAATCTAAAAAATCTAGGTTTTGCGTATGCGACAAAAGCGGGAATCTCTATCTCTGCAGCAGATATTATTATCCCTGATAATAAAGAATCTATCATTTCTGCCGCAAGACAAAAGGTGCGAAAACTCCAAGATGAGTTTGAGCACGGAATCTTAACCGAAGCGGAGCGATACAATAAAACTATTGATATTTGGACAGAGGCTAGCAAAGAGCTTGGCGAAAAAATGAATACAATCATTGCCAAAGACAAAGATGGGTTTAACTCAATCTATATGATGGCAGATTCTGGTGCGCGTGGTAGCACGGCACAGATTCGGCAGTTATCCGCTATGCGCGGGCTTATGGCTAAACCTGATGGCACGATTATTGAGACGCCTATTGTTTCAAACTTCAAAGAGGGCTTAAATGTGCTTGAGTATTTCAACTCCACGCACGGAGCTAGAAAAGGGCTAGCTGATACCGCGCTAAAAACAGCAAACGCAGGGTATCTAACGCGCAAACTAATCGATGTTAGCCAAAATGTCAAAATTTCAATGGAGGATTGTGGCACGCACGAGGGCATAGAGATTAGCGATATTATTGATGGCTCTGAATTGCTAGAATCATTAGAAGAGAGAGTGTTTGGACGAGTGCTAGCAGCTGATGTGATAGACCCTATCACAAATGAAGTTCTATTTAGTGCTGAAACCCTCATAGATGAAAAAGCCGCACGCAGAATCATCGAAGCAAATGTAAAATCTGTAACGATACGAAATTCTGTTACTTGCAAAGCCCCTAAAGGAGTATGCGCAAAATGCTATGGACTAAATCTAGGAGAGGGCAAAATGGTGCGACCGGGCGAAGCGGTGGGAGTCATCGCAGCACAATCAATCGGCGAGCCCGGCACCCAGCTAACACTCCGCACATTCCATGTGGGCGGGACAGCTAGCAGGACACAAGAGGAAAAAGAAATCCGCGCAGAAAAAGAGGGCTTTATAAGGTATTACAACCTAAAAACCTACAAAAACAAAGAGGGCAAAAATATCGTAGTAAATCGTAGAAATGCCGCTGTGCTAGTAGTCGAGCCAAAAGTAAAAGCTCCATTTGATGGGACATTGCATATTGAAAGCGCACACGATGAAATCGTAGTAACCGTAAAAAATGGTAAGCAAGAAGCTAGATACAGCGTGCGAAAACGAGATGTTGCTAAGCAAAATGAGCTTGCAGGAGTTAGCGGAAGACTAGAGGGCAAACTATATATCGCTCATAGTAGTGGCTATAAAGTCTCAAAAGGTGGCTCTATCATAGACATCGTAAAAGACGGCTGGAATGTGCCAAATCGTATCCCCTATGCTAGCGAAATCATCGCCAAAGACAATGCGCCTATTTCACAAAAAATATTCTCTAAAGAAAAAGGGATTGTGAAATATTATCTCTTAGAGGGCGACCATTTGGAGCGCAGGCACGAAATCAAAGCAGGCGATGTCATCAAAGAAAAAGGCATTTTTGCTGTGATTGCTGATGAGAATGACAGAGAGGCGACACGACACTATATTGCAAGGGATTCTAAAATCTTGCTAAATGATAATAGCAATGTCGAGCCTGATTCTCTCATCGCAGAACCTACACAAAAAGTTGATAATCTAATCGCTACTTGGGATTCTTATAATACCCTTGTGATTAGCGATATTGACGGGGTGGTAAGTTTTGAAGATATTATCCCAAGCGTAACGGTAACCGAGCAAGAGGACAAAACTGATGGCAAGAAAAAGCTAAAAGTCAATGACTATATCCCCTCAGGGCTAAAGCCATCTATCATTATCACAAATGATAAAGAAGTCAAACGATACGCGCTAGAGCCAAATACTTCTATATCCGCTGAAGTCATAGAGGGCGGTAGCGTATCTCGTGCGGATATTCTTGCAAAAACACCAAAAGCCACGGTAAAATCTCGCGATATTACAGGTGGTTTGCCTCGCGTATCTGAGCTATTTGAAGCAAGGAAGCCAAAAGATGCAGCCGTGCTTGCTGAAATTGATGGCATAGTTACCATAGGTAAGCCTATTAGAAATAAAGAGCGCGTAATCATTACCGCACAAGATGGCAGGGTTAGCGAATATCTAATCGACAAAAATAAACGCATTCTTGCGTATGCAAATGAGTTTGTCCACGCAGGCGAGGCACTCACAGAGGGTGTTACTTCAAGCCACGATATTTTGCGCATCGGTGGAGAAAAAGAGCTGTTGCGATTTATCGTAAATGAAGTTCAGCAAGTCTATCGCGGGCAGGGCGTAAATATCGCTGATAAGCATATCGAAGTCATTGTTTCGCAGATGCTTAGACAAGTGCGCGTGATAGATTCTGGCGATACGAGTTTTATCGAAAATGACCTAGTTAGCAAGCGACATTTTAAAGAGGAAAATGAGCGCACAATCAAAAACGGCGGAGAGCCTGCCATTGCAGAGCTTGTGTTGCTTGGTATCACTCGCGCAGCGATTAGTAGTGATTCTATCATTTCTTCGGCTTCTTTCCAAGAAACTACAAAGGTGCTAACAGAAGCAAGCATCGCTCAAAAGACAGATTTCTTGGAGGATTTAAAAGAAAATGTCGTGCTAGGTAGAATGATACCTGTTGGGACGGGCTTATACAAAGATAAACGATTTATCTTAAAGCCTAAGGAGCAATATTCCAAAAAAGCCCAATAAAACAAGCAAACTAAGAGAAAACAAAGATTAAATGTTGTAAAATCCTCCGTTTAATCTTTGTCAATCCAAAATCTAAAAATAAACTAAAAGAAAGGACAAACATTGCCAACCATTAACCAACTCATTCGCAAAGAGCGAAAAAAAGTAACCAAAAAGACAAAGTCGCCAGCATTGGTAGAATGCCCGCAAAGAAGAGGAGTATGCACTCGCGTCTATACCACTACGCCTAAAAAACCAAACTCTGCCTTGCGTAAAGTAGCAAAAGTTCGTTTGACAAGTAAGTTTGAAGTCATTAGCTACATTCCGGGTGAAGGACACAATCTCCAAGAGCACTCTATCGTGCTTGTGCGAGGTGGACGGGTAAAAGATTTACCGGGTGTGAAATACCATATCGTGCGTGGCGCGCTCGATACTGCAGGCGTAGCAAAACGAACCGTATCTCGCTCTAAATATGGCGCAAAAAAAGCAAAAGCTGGTGCTGAAAAAAAATAGCCCACAAACGCATAACTACATAAGGAGAATCTAAATGAGACGAAGAAAAGCCCCTAGCAGAGAGATTCTAGGCGACCCTATTTATGACAACAAAGTCGTAACGAAATTTGTCAATAAAATGATGTATGATGGCAAAAAAAGCGTAGCAGAAAAGATTATCTACGCAGCATTTGCCAAAATCGAGGAAAAAAGTGGCGAAAAAGGAATCGAAATTTTTGAAAAAGCCCTAGAGCGCGTGAAGCCACTTGTAGAAGTTCGTAGCAGACGCGTAGGTGGTGCGACTTATCAAGTCCCCGTAGAAGTGCGCCCTGTGCGACAGCAGTCGCTTTGCATTCGCTGGATTTTAGAAGCCACTCGCAAGCGAAACGAACGCACAATGGTAGATAGACTAGCAAATGAGCTAATGGATGCTGCAAGTGATAAAGGTGCGGCGTTTAAGAAAAAAGAAGATGTGCATAAAATGGCAGAAGCAAATAAAGCATTTGCGCACTATCGCTGGTAAGCAAACCTACTTAGACTAAGCCACAAAAAGGACAACAAAATGGCGAGAAAAACCCCACTAAACAAAATCCGCAATATCGGCATCGCTGCCCATATTGACGCTGGAAAAACCACTACAAGCGAGAGAATCTTATTTTATACAGGTGTGAGCCATAAAATCGGCGAGGTGCATGACGGTGCTGCGACAATGGATTGGATGGAGCAAGAAAAGGAGCGCGGGATTACGATTACTTCTGCGGCGACTACTTGTTTTTGGAAAGATTATCAAGTAAATCTTATCGACACTCCCGGGCATGTGGATTTTACCATTGAAGTAGAGCGTTCTATGCGCGTGCTAGATGGCGCAGTGGCGGTGTTTTGCTCCGTAGGTGGTGTGCAGCCACAAAGCGAGACCGTGTGGCGACAAGCAAACAAATATGGCGTGCCAAGACTTGTATTTGTAAATAAAATGGATAGAATCGGTGCGAATTTTTATAGCGTAGAATCCCAAATCAAAGAGCGACTAAAGGCAAATCCTGTGCCTATCAATATCCCAATCGGTGCGGAGGAAAATTTCAAAGGCGTAGTTGATTTGATAGCGATGAAAGCAATCGTGTGGAATGATGAGACAATGGGAGCGAAATATGACATTGAGGAGATTCCAGCGGATTTGCAAGAAAAGGCTAACTCATACCGAGAAAAGCTAATCGAAGCCGCAGCTGAGCAAGATGAAACGCTTATGGAAAAATATCTAGGCGGCGAGGAGCTAAGTATCGATGAGATAAAGCTAGGAATCAAGCTAGGTTGCCACTCTATGAGTCTTATCCCTATGCTTTGTGGATCTAGCTTTAAAAATAAAGGCGTGCAAACCTTGCTTGATGCGGTGGTGGATTTTCTTCCTGCCCCCACAGAGGTAACCAACATAAAAGGCATAGACCCACAAAACAATGACGCCGAGATTTTCGTAGAATCTAGCGATGACGGCGAGTTTGCAGGGCTTGCGTTTAAGATTATGACTGACCCATTTGTAGGGCAGCTCACTTTCGTGCGCGTGTATCGAGGCAAACTAGAATCAGGTAGCTATGTGCTAAATTCTACGAAGGGCAAAAAAGAGCGCGTAGGGCGATTGCTAAAAATGCACTCAAATAAGCGAGAGGACATAAAAGAAGTCTATGCGGGCGAAATCTGCGCATTTGTAGGGCTAAAAGATACGCTTACAGGCGATACGCTATGTGATGAAAAGCGTCCTGTGATTTTGGAGCGAATGGAGTTTCCAGAGCCTGTGATACATATCGCCGTAGAGCCAAAAACAAAAGCAGACCAAGAAAAAATGGCAGTCGCGCTAGGCAAGCTCGCTGAAGAAGACCCAAGTTTTCGCGTAAGCACGCAAGAGGAGACAGGACAAACCCTCATCGGCGGTATGGGCGAGCTACACTTAGAAATCATCGTAGATAGGCTAAAAAGAGAATTTAGAGTAGAAGCTGAAGTAGGGCAGCCACAAGTTGCGTATAGAGAAACGATACGCACAGAGGTTACCCAAGAGTGCAAATACGCTAAACAATCGGGCGGACGCGGGCAATATGGACATGTCCATATCAAGCTAGAGCCAAAGGAAGCGGGCAGTGGCTATGAGTTTGTAAATGAAATCAGCGGTGGTGTAATCCCAAAAGAATATATCCCAGCCGTGGATAAAGGGATACAAGAAGCAATGCAAAGTGGCGTGCTAGCGGGCTATCCTGTGGTAGATTGCAAAGTAACGCTATATGATGGAAGCTATCACGAAGTGGATTCTAGCGAAATGGCGTTTAAAATCGCGGGTTCTATGGCGTTTAAAGACGCGTGTCGCAAGGCAAATGCCGTATTATTAGAGCCATTGATGAAAGTCGAAGTCGAAGTGCCAGAGGAGTATATGGGCGATGTGATTGGAGATTTGAATCGTAGGCGAGGGCAGATAAACTCAATGGACGATAGAATGGGCTTAAAAATCGTAAATGCGTTTGTGCCGTTGGCTGAAATGTTTGGCTACTCTACGGATTTGCGCTCCGCTACGCAGGGGCGTGGGACTTATAGTATGGAGTTTGACCACTATGGCGAAGTGCCAAACAACACCGCAAAAGAAATCATCGAGAAACGCAAAGGCTAGAATATATAACGCTACTTTGTGTCAAAATAAAATGGAGGGGGCAAAATCTATATTTTTGCAAAATCTGCTTTTTGGCTTTTTTACAAAAAGTTTTAAAATAAGTTTCAAAATCTAGCTTCGCTTGAAATCTACCTCACAAATACAAAATCTTAAAAAAGGATATTTATGTTTGCTAACGCCTTATCACAAATGCTAAACGATTCTCGCAAATGTTGTGCGGGGGGGGGGAAAAATAATACCTACTTAAAAGCTTTTTTTAGATTTTTTATTATTCTAATCTGTGCTTATATAGCGACTTCTTTAGCGGTGGCTGATGAGCTAGATGAGCGATTGCAAAAGCTAGAGAGACAAAGAGAAGCACTGCAAGCCAAAATCCAAAAAGAAGCGCAAATCAAAGAAATGAAAGCGCAAAAAAAGCGCGAAGCACAAGAAGCAAGGGAATTAGAGCAAGCCAAAGCCAAAGAGATGCGCGCACAAAAAGAGGCTCTAAAAGCAGAAAGAAAAATGCAAAAAGAGATACAAGCACAAGAAACCAAAAATCAAAAAGCAATCCAAGCCCAAACAAAAAAAGCACAAAAAGAAGCAAGAAAACATAAGCCTAACATAGATTTTGCCACTTACCAAGAAACACAAACCACTCTCTTAGAATCCACAACCCCAAATCGCACAAGACGCAAATACCAAAATCCATCTGCCTATCAATACACAAACCCAAATGATAGAAATGGTTGGTTTATCGCATTCTCGCCAAAAGTCGATGTCTTGCTTCTATATAGCGGAGCTAGCACAACGACTTCAAACTATCTCTTTAGATTTGGTGCAGACTATGGTGCGACACTTGAAGCAGGCTATCTATTTGGCAGTGGAGTAAATCGTTGGCGAGTGTATTTTGGGCTAGGGTATGGATATTCTAGCATTGGCGGTGGTGATACATCATCATACGATTATTACTATGGTAATTATATGCCTGAATCTCAGGTATTAGATTCAAATGCGAATAATATTATCCATAGTGTGGGGATAGATTGGATACCTCCGCTTGGCAATAGCAACGCTAGGGTTGTGCTAGGTTTTAGCAATAGTTTTTCATATATGATATTAAGCGATACTTATGATAAATATAACAAATCTTTTGTATGTGAGCCTACCAATATATGGTATGGTAGTTACTATGGTTCTTGCACGATTCCACAAGGACAACCTTCTTATCCTCCTGTTACGCAACAACAAGGATATTTGCGACCAATATATAATATGGCAGGGCAACATACAGATTTGCTTCATCTATTTTTTATCGGTATTGGCACAAAACTTGGGGTGATGTTTGACATAAAAAAGCATTTTTCCTTAGAGATTGGTTCAAAAATTAACTTGAATTTTTCTATTTTATCTGCCCTAAATAATCAGGGTTTAAAATTTTCTTCATCTGTAATGCCAAATTTTGAGCAATATCTAAGCCTCGTCTATCGATTCTAAGCAAAATCTAGCGTTTGCAACTTTGCCAAACAAAAATTTTATCAACATAGATTTTGTCAAAAATCTTACGCCACAAAAAAATGCTAAAACTAACAACTCCGCGACATTGCACGCAAAATACAAACACCACAGATTAAATTAACATATATGTTTGTCTATATGCGAATCGCCACGCATTTTAGATTTTGTAAAAACTAAAGCGTGGCAATGACAAAGTAGCAAACTCTCGCAATGACGACACGGTTTGTCGTCTTAAGCGAAGCGAAGCATCTCACCATACAACACAAAGAGATATTTTGGTTTTTTCAAAGCCAAAATATGACAAAAATAATGTGAAAATGGCTTGCTATGAGGATTTGCAAGCAGGGCAAAAACTTGCGCTAAATGCGGGAATCTACCTCAATGGCGAGCGCGTAGAATCTAAAGCCTTAGCAAATCCTAGCGCACAAAAGAAGTTTTATAAGCAAGTCCAAATTTTATTTCAAGACCCTATAAGCTCGCTAAATCCGCGACTAACACTGCGGGAGAGCTTAAGCGAGCCATTGCAAAACTTGCTCGGCGTGTATGAAGCGCGCGAGCAAGAAGAGAGGATTTTGCCTATTTTGGCGCGATTGCGTCTAGAATCTCGCCTGCTAGATTATTACCCCGCTATGCTCTCTGGCGGGCAGGCGAGCAGATTTTGCCTTGCTAGGGCGTTGCTCGTGCGACCAAAATATGTGCTTTTAGATGAGGTAACTTCTGGGCTAGATTTTGCGCTTGAGCGCGAGATTTTGGGGATTTTGCAAGAATTGCAAAGTAAAATGGGTTTGGGGATTTTGCTTATCACGCATAGCGTGGAGCTAGCGCGGAGGTGGTGTGAGCGAATCTACATAATGCAAAATGGCGAGATAGTGGAGGAAGCGCGCGGAGATGAGCCGTTTAGCAGTGATTTTGGAGCGGAGCTAGATAGGATTGTGGATTTTAGTGCTACGCGCGGTTAAGGTTTAGCAAATGCGAATCCATACGCAAAAAATGGCAATAAACGCGAACTATGCAGGGCGATTTTGTGGCGTGCTTTGTGCATTTTAAAATCGGGTTGGTTTGTGTGGTTTTGGCATAATGTCAAACCTATTATACTAACAAGGAGTTTTAAATGACACCAACACCAACAAAAATAAAATCTTTCTTTGAAGGTTCAAAGCAATATGCTATCCCTGTGTATCAAAGGGCTTATTCTTGGGGCGAGAAGCAATGGAATGAATTTTTGGAGGATTTAAAAGAAGCTACAAAGGGAGAAAATCACTACTTTTTTGGCAATGTTTTGCTTGAAAAACCAAACAATGAAATAAGTGATATTATAGATGGACAGCAACGCATTACTACTATAATAATTTTTGTTAGGGCATTAGTAAATGCGTTAGAAACTAGAGCCAAAACCGAAACATTAAGAAATGATATGACTAATAAAGATTTCATACAATACATACAAGAGGATTATCTTATCAATAGAAATAAACCAAAGCTCGAAGCCGTAGAATATGATAGAGATTATTTTAGAGATTTCATTATCAAGGGAGATAATACAAAGCACGAACCACAAACGCCATCGCAAGAACGAATAAAAAAGGCAAAAGAATTTTTTGAAAAAAGATTGAAAGTTGTAAATGATTTTTCTACAAAAAAACTTCTAGCTATTTTTGAAGCTATGGAAAAAGCGGAATTGATTCGCATAGAGTTTAAAGAGAAAAAAGATTCTGTGCTTATGTTTGAGCTACAAAATAATCGTGGCAAAGATTTAACAAATATGGAAAAGCTAAAATCTTACTTGGCTTATCAAATTTATACTTATTGTGGCGATGAAGCTGAAAGCAAACTTATCGAAATGACAAAAATTTTTGAGGAAATTTATAGATTGCTCAAGGATATAAAAGCAAGCGAGGATTCTATACTTAACTATTTTAATATGTCAAAATCCAAGTTTGGTTTTCGTTATAGAGAGAATAACAACGAACTAAATTACAAAAGAGAACTAAAAGAAATAAACAAAACAGAAGCAAAAATAAAATGGATTGATGATTATGTAAAAGAATTAAAAAATGCTTTTGTAGAATTTAAAGAATTTGAAAACTTGGATAGCACCTTTGGAGAATACTTGCAATATTTGGAGGTTTGGGAAGTTTATCCTTTTATATTAAAAGCCTATCGCCTATTTAGAAATATACAATACAAAGAAGATAAATTAGAACAGACTTTTGAAGCATTGGAAATTATTGCTTTTAGAGATAGACTTATCCAAACTAAAGCAGATTTGGCTACAAGACTTAATGGTGTTTTAGAAAGTTTTGATAGTGTCAAATCTCTCTGTAATGGATTAGAAAAAATTTATGTAGATGCGTGGTATTGGGACAATGACAAAATTAGAGACAAACTTAAAAATATCTATAAAGAAAATAAAGGAATTATTCCTTATTTGCTTATGCGATATGAGAATACTATAAGAAAAGATGCAAAAACTAGGGGATATAAATTTACACTTAAAGATATAGAAAATCCACATATAGAGCATATAGCTCCACAAACCGAAACTATTGAGGAAAGTGGTGAGGGAAAAGCAAGTGGATATTGTGATTACGATGAGGAATTTAACAAGTCATACATAAATTGCATTGGCAATCTTTTGCTTATCGCAGGTGCTCACAATATTTCGATTGGCAACAAACCATTTGAAACAAAGTTAAAAAGCTATGAGATTTCGCCATTAGCGCAACATAGAGAAATAAAATCTTTTGTTGTAAATAAAGGTATTTGGGACAAAGACCCTATTGACACACGCCACGAAGCATTAGAAAAATTTGTCCTAGAGACTTGGAGTTTTAAAGAATCCTAAACGCTCACCATTACACCTTTTTAGCAAAATTCAAAAACCAAGACACCAAAATGTCCGTTTTTCATTGTGTCAAAAAATTGACACAAAACAAAATAAGACATTTTTTTGTCCGCTTTTGTTATTATAATTTTGACAATGCCTAAAATGCCACGCCACAAACAAGGCGTAAAAAACAAAGGTAAAATCACAACAAAAAGGACAACAAATGAGCGTAAATCTATCCAAATCCCAATACCTGCGCGGACTGCAGTGCAAAAAATCGCTATGGCTCTACAAATACGCCCGCGAGATACAAGACACCCCTAGCGAGTCGCAACTCGCGCGATTTGAGAGTGGCGATAGGGTGGGCGAGCTCGCCCTAAAATTGTTTGATTGCACGGAAAAAATTGAGTTTGATGAGGGGGATTTCGCTGAAAAAATAGCGCGCACGCAAGCCCTCATAGCAAGCGGTGCGAGCGCAATCGCGGAGGCGACATTTGAATATAAAGGCGTAATCGTAATGGTGGATATACTCCAAATCACGCCACAAGGGCTAATCATCAACGAAGTCAAAAGCGCGACAAGCCTAAAAAGCGTGTATATCGATGATTTGGCGATACAATACTTTGTGATAACGCAAGGCACGCAAACACAAGCCTCAAGCTACATTTATGATAAACACGCACAAGCCCAAACAGATGCGCAAGGCACGCAAAACGCGCACCAAGTCATCGGTGCAAATCTAATCCACATAAATAACAGCTATGAGCGCAATGGCGAGTTGGAGCTAGACAAACTTTTTACAAAGGCGGATTGTCTAGAATCTGTGAGAGCAAAGCAGGGCGAAGTCGCGCAAAATCTCGCCGAGTTTGAAAACGCCCTAAGCAACAAAGAAATCTCCCCACAAATCCCCATAGGAGCGCAATGCAGCACGCCTTATAATTGCGATTTTCGTGGGTATTGCTGGCATACCGTGCCAAAGCAAGATTCTATCTTTCACATCGCGGGGCGCAAGAGTTTTGACCCTTTTGCGCTCTATCATAGCGGGATACGAAGCTTTAGCGAGATAAAGGATTTTGGGATTTTGAGCGAGAGCCAAAAACTCCAAGTCCAAAGCGCGCTAAAAAAAGAGGTGCATATCGACAAAGACGCGATAAAGGCGTTTTTAGACACTTTAGCATATCCCGTGTATCACCTCGATTTTGAGACTTTCGCTGAAGCTGTGCCTAGCTTTGATAAGCAGAGGGCGTATATGCAGATTCCCTTTCAGTATTCGTTGCATATTGAGGATTTGGGCGAGGCACAAGAGGTGGTGCATAGGGAGTTTTTAGCCGATACGCATAGCGACCCACGAGAAGCATTTATACAATCATTGATAAAAGACATTCCGCAGGGTGCGTGCATTTTGGCGTATAATGCGAGCTTTGAAAAGGGCGTGATGAAAAACCTCGCAGAATCGTTCCCCAAATATGCGGAGGCGTTAGAAAATTTTATCGCAAATACGCACGATTTGATGATTCCCTTTAAGGACAAATCCTACTACCACCACGCGATGAATGGAAGCTACTCCATAAAGGCTGTCTTGCCCGCCCTCGTGCCAGAGATGGAGCGGGCGTATCAGAATTTAGAGCTTATCCACAATGGAGATGAGGCGATGAGTGCATTCCCGCGACTAAAACTTATGGATAAATCCACGCGACAATCCTACCGCAAAGCCTTGCTAGAGTATTGCAAACTCGATACCCTCGCAATGCTAAAGGTGCTACAAAAGCTAAGAGAGGTGGCGCGGGATTGAAGTGGCGGCATAACCACAAAGATAAAGTTGCGTGGCAAAGCAGATTTTATGATTTTATTTTGTGCATTTTTTAGGTGCATTTATTGTGAGCGCAATTTTTATTGCGCACACTTTTTTATGCCATTTTGCAAAATGCTATTTTGCAAAATATAAAATGGCACAAAAAAGCATAAAAAAGCGCAAAATCTACAAAAAAAGTAAAATCTAAAATCCACAAAAATCAAAGAAAAAAATAACAAAATCTCTTGTTAGATTGCGTTATTTAGTCGTTTTATTTTTGTCAAAATGCGCTTTGATTTTGGAGCTAAACTCGCTATACGCATCAGAGACAAGCCCCATATATTCATTTTCAAATTCTGCTAAAATATAGCCTATTTTTTCTTGGTAGAGGGATTGTTTTTGGGCATCAGTAGCGGTGTTAGATTTTGGGCTTGGCAAGGTGTTTTCTTGCGTCTTTGGTGTGGGCAAGGATTTGACAGAATCTTTTGTGCTAGATTTTGTCGGTAGATTGTTGCCAAATTCGTGTTTATCTAGCTTGGCTTTGCTCTGTGCGATTTTTGCTAAAAAAGCCTCTGTGATAATGGATACCCCCTCTTCAAATGCCACAAACTCATCTGCCACACTATACGCATTTGCCACTTCTTTAGCGGTATTTATAAAATGAAGCATAATCTTATTTCTAGATTTTGATATTTCGTGCATATTTGCATTTTTTTCTTTAAATTTATGATAAAAATGCTCGTATTCCATCGCGCTATATGTCGCTTTTGCAAAGCCTTTGTTCTCTGCTTCTAGGGTGATATGTAGGCGAGTGCTTATCGTGTCTATGTTGGATTTTAGTGTGTTTTGTATGGTGTTTATGTCTTTTTTTAGTTGGCTAGATTTTGCATTATCTAGGGCGTTTGTGCTACTTGTAGCAAATGCGATAAATGCAAGGATAGTAAAAATAGCGTTAAAAAACGCGCTATTTATCGCGGTAGTTTTGTGAGGGATTTTGCGTTTGATTTTGTGTGTGATTTGCGTGGTGTTTGTAGTTGCTTTTTTCATTTTGTCCCCTTTGTGTTTTATGCGCATTTGACTAAAATCTTTAGCCAACACATACAACAATACCAAAAAAAAAAAAAAACGGCAATATAGATAAAAACCACATAACTAGCTATAAATCAAGTATGCAAATGAAATATCCAACGCAAACCTCCCAAAATCTATGAAAATAACGATAAATGAAAAAGTAACAAACACTTAGAAAAAATGTAGAATTTGTGTGAGAATTGTAGATTTTTGTAACAAATGTTGATTTCTTTTGTAAATTTTGCATAGATTTTTTATCATTTGCAAGCAAATGACAGAAGCGATTGTCATTGCGAGCTATGCTTGCATAGCGTGGTAATCCAAATGAGCCACATATCTTGCGGAGTGGGTTTTTGTTTTGGCTAAGTCCTTGCAACTCGTTGGGTGAGGGTGGGCGTCATTGCAAGAATTTGCGTTAGCAAATTCGTGGCAATCTAGATTTTAGAGATATTTCGCACTTACGCGCTCAATATGACAAGGATTAAGATTTTGGATACTTTGGACATTGCTTTAAATATGACAAATGTTTTTAGCATAACAAACACACCCCCTATCCCTCGTGCTAAGGGAGGAGGCTTTTTTGGATTGCTACGCGCAGAATCTTGCAATGACAAAACAATAGATTACTACGCGGATTTATGCAAAATCTGCTCGCAATGACGATTCAATATAGCAAAGAAATCGCACTCACAATGACAAAAACCAAAGGAGAAAAAATGTCTAAAATCTGCTATGTAGCGTTTGTAGCGTTTGCTTTGCTTGGTGTAGTCGCACAAGCACAGGGCAAAACTCAAGCCACCAAATCACCCAAACCACATATCGAGAATCTCCGCAAAATGTATAGCAATGCGGACTCTACCAAATGGACGAAAGCGCATATCGATGAGGCTGTGGTGGAGGATTTTGCACGGCAGTTAGGACTGCTACAATCTAGTCAAAATCTAAACGAACTTGATTCTAAAAAGCGCGGCGAAGTAGAAGCGCAAGTGCGCGCGCATTTGGAGATTGCGCCCTTGCCAAAAACGCCACCTTACCCCGCGCATAATCTCTACTCTAAAGAAAAGCGCGATTTGGGTGAAAAACTCTTTAACGAGCCAAGACTATCAGCGTCAAATCAAATCGCGTGCGCAAATTGCCACGATAAAGAGCTCGGGTTTGCCGATGGGAGAAGTGTAAGCTATGGGCATAATAGACAGCTAGGGCGTAGAAACTCGCCAAGCGTAGCGATGAGTGCGTTTGGCAAAGAGAAATTTTGGGACGGGAGGGCGCAGGATTTAGAATCTCAAAGCCTTTTTCCCATAGCCGACCCGCTAGAAATGGCGTATAACGCCGATAAAGCCGCTAAAAAGCTCCGCAAAATCAAAGAATATAAAGAGCTCTTTAAAATCGCCTTTGGCACGGACAAAATCACAAAAGAACTCCTAGCCAAAGCCCTCGCTACTTATCAGCGAAGCCTAATGCCCGCGCAAAATCGCTTTGATAGATTCTTGAACGGCAATGGCAAGGGGCTAAGCGATGAGGAAGTGTGGGGACTGCACCTCTTTCGCACCAAAGCGCGGTGTATCAACTGCCATAATAGCGTAGCTTTTAGCGATGGGAAGTTTCATAATCTTGGCTTGCATTTCTATGGGCGTGAGAAATACGAGGATTTGGGGCGATATGAGGTAACCAAAAATCCTAGCGATGTGGGGGCGTTTAAAACGCCGAGTTTGCGTGGCGTGGCAAAAAGTGCGCCCTATATGCACAACGGGCTTTTCCCGCATTTGCGAGGCGTGCTGTTTGGGTATAATTTCGGTATGGCAAAGCCAGAGCCACAAGAGGGCAAGGCTTATAATCCGCCTTTTCCAAAGAGCGATGAGATTTTGCGCCCGCTCAATTTAAGCGAAGAGGAAATCAACGCATTAGAGGCATTTTTGAGGGTGCTATAAAAACGGCTTTAAGTAAGATTGTTGCTTTTTTTATATTGCAACAAAGTCGCTTACACAAAATCATAAAAATAAATGCTTATTTTTCTGTGCCCACTCGCTAAATTTTGATACATTTTCTTTATTGCCACGCAAGGTTAGCTCTACGCATTCGCTTAGAAAATCCTCTTTTTCTATGATGAGATTATGGGTTTTTATCGTGTATTTTAGCGCGTTTAGCTCGCTATATTTTATGCGTAAAGTTAGCGATATTTCGGGTGCGTAGTTAGCTATGGCGTTGTTAGATTTTAGCGTGTTTAGGGCTTCTAGAGTGGCTTTATTATACGCCTTTACAAGCCCTCCTACACCTAGCTTTATGCCACCAAAATATCGCACGATAATAATCCCAAAATCTACCATCTCCCACCCGCGCAGGACGCTTAGACAAGGCATTCCAGAGCTACCTTTTGGCTCTCCATCATCACTGCTACGCTCTATGATTTGCCCTAGTTGGCTTATAGCACGATACGCATAGACGAAATGCACGGCTTTTGGGTGGGATTTTCTTAGGCTATTTAGCGCGTTTTGCAGGGGATTTTGTGGATTTTGTTTATTTGGTAGGGGGCTTGGCAGTGGAGTTTGCAGTGGGATTTGTGCGAGATTTGGCATTAGATTTTGTGCGTGATTTTGCGTAGCATTTTGCGTTAGATTTTGCGTGTGGTTTTGTGGGGCGTTTTGGCTAGATTTTGTCGCACTAGTATTTGCATTTGCGTAGATTTTCACTCCAAAACCTAGAAATTTTGAGCCTTTGATTTCATATTCGCTTAAAGCATTTGCCATAAAATCCACGCAATCACTGCGGATAATATCCGCAAAATCTGTTCTTATCGTTTGCATTGTTTGGTTTTGCTAGTTGGGGGCGTGAAATCTTTATCGCTTTGTTTGGCTAGATTTGCAAATATGATATTTATGCAACATATTTTCATCGATTTCAAAGCCTTTTTGTCGTAGAGATTCTATCACGGAGCGCGTGCAATCTGTTTCTTTTGGCCACTCTCTTGGGTGAGATTTTGAGTAGGTTTTATCACATGCATTTACATACACTATTTCATTATGCACGCAAATATCTCGCCTCGCATCGATATTATTGACTACGCGCCACAAAAGCATATAGCCATTATCTAAGTCATTTTTGGCTTCATCTACAAAGACTACGATTTTTAGATGTTGCTTTAGGGTGGCTAGATTTTTGATAGCCTCAATTAAAGGCTTATCTCCGCTAAAATCTATGCTAGATTCTAGCCCCACTACTGCGATGGGATTGCGCGTATTTGTGCCATATTGTCGCACAAGTTTTGCACTAGGCATTATGGCTTTTATTTTTTGGCATAGATTTTCATCGCTTAAAATCTCTATATTAGATTTTGCACTTTTTTCGCATTGATTATCGCTTATGTCTATCCCTAGCTTGCCTCCATAGGCATAGTGAGGGCTTGCGTGGTCTAGCGCATCGCATATTCCCTCGCTAAAGACTAGAGAATCTATCGTAAAATGATTTAGCACAAAATCAAAAATAGCTTTATAATCTTCAAGTGGCGGGGCATCTTCGCCTACAAAAATAGCGTGTTTGACAAAGCTCATCTGCCCCACACCCCAAAACGCGTGCATTATCTGGCGTGCGTGTCCGTAGTATTGTGGGGCGATTTTTGCTAAGATTAGGTTATGAAATACGCCATTTTCAGGCATATTATAATCAACTAGCCCGCTAGCACTTGTTTGCAAAAGTGGCAAAAACACTCTCTCCGTCAAATAGCCCATATATTTATCCTCTAGCGGTGGTTTGCCTACCACAGTGGCTGGATATATGGGTTTAGATTTCATTGTGATTGCGCTTATTTCTAGCACGGGATAAGGCTCAATAGGCGTATAAAATCCCGTATGATCTCCAAAAGGTCCCTCATTTTTCATACGCGTAGTATCTACCCAGCCCTCGATGATTATATCTGCATTTGCAGGCACACTAAGCGGATTTGTAAGGCATTTGACTACTTTTGGGCGAGCGCGTTTGATAAGCCCATAAAGCATTAGCTCATAGATTCCATTTGGCAGTGGCGCTTGCCCACACCAAGTGTATAGCGCGTCTCCACCTAGCGCGATAGATACGGGCATTTTTACGCCTGCTTTTTGGTATTGATTAAAAAAATGCGTAGAATCTTTGTGGATTTGCCAATGCAAGCCTAATTCATTCTTGCTATGCACTTGCAAGCGATACATTCCTACATTTTTTTTCTTGCCCGCTAAATCCTGCGTATAAACCTGTCCCATAGTGATAAATGGAGCAGCATCGCCCTCCCAAGTGGTGAGAATTGGCAATATGCCTAAATCCACATTTTTGCCTAAAAATCTCACTTCTTGCGCAGGTGCTTTTTTGACTAGCTTTGGTAGGGTGTAATACAGCCTAGAAAATCGCTTTATCGCGCTAAAAATGCCTTTTATGCCTTTTGGTGGGGATAGATTTAGCAATTCTTTGATGATATTAGCGATAGATTCTGGTTTAGCAGAGGCGATTAGCTCTACGCGCTTAAATGAGCCAAAAATATTGGTTAAAACAGGCATAGAAAATGTCTTGTTAGATTTTGTAGAATCGATAGGATTTGTAAAAAGCAATGCTTTGCCACCGCCATCTTTTTTGACTTCCAAATACGATAAATGCGGAATCTCTAAATAAATATCAAGCGGTGTGTCAATGATTGTGATTTCGTTATGTTTTTTAAATAATTCAATGGTTTGTTGCATTATTTTCCTTTTTTAGATGTTGTGCGTCTGTGAAATAAGCGCATTTGTTATTCTAGATTTTCTTTCACGCATTCAAAGATTTTAGCAGGCGAGATAGAAGCGATTTCAAACTCTTCACCCTCACTTAGCACAAAAGGATTTCCCAAAAGCACGCGCTTTAGCCTGCTCTCTCGCATATTTTTGCCACTAGAATCTAGCCTATTTCCTAGTAGCACAATCGCGCAAGGCTGCCAAATCGCCCACGCCAAATGCGTTATCCCCGTATCGCCACCGATGACTATGTCCATATTTTTTAGCACAAATTTTATGCTATTAAAATCAAGTCGTGGCAATTTGATAGCTTTAATGTTTTTGGATTCTAGGAGAGTGGTTAGAGAATCTGCTTTTTTTTCATCATCATTCCACACCACATAAACCGCGATATTTTCATAATGCTTTTGTAGGAGCTGGGCTAGCGTGCAGTATTTGTCAATGGGATAGGTTTTTTCTTTTATCGAAGCCTCTATGACAAATAAAAATTTTTTAGATTCTAATATCTCTTTTGGGATATTTTGTGTTTTTGATTGCGCGTCTTGCGCGTTTTTATTTGCATTTTCTTTTGTCGCCATAGATTTTTGATAGGATAAAAATCTATCGCTAAAATCCACTACTTTTGAAATATCTATCCCAAAGCCTGCCCCACGCAAATCAAGCACTCTTTTAAACCCCCTTAGATTCATAACCGTGCTTTCTAGCTTTTCTATGTTACTAGCATTTGGTATTTCTTCCATTCCCTTTTCATACAAATCTTCCCTGCCGATTCTGCGCAAAATATTGCGCACATCTACGCCAAAAGAGCTAAACGCCACCAAAAAATTTCTAACCAAAATATTTGTATGATATGGAATATCAACTTTATGCGTATAAAACACGCTAGCTAGCCCCTCTCTACAGCCTTTCGCGCTAAATCCTACAAACTTTTTGCTTTGCAAAAATTTCCCTACGATGGCGGATTTTAGCAAGCCCTGCATATCAATGACTACATCATATTGCCCACAAGAGCGAGTATATCGCCAGATTTTATAGATTCCAAATGGGGATTTTAGCCATTTTTTAAAAGGCAAAGTATGAAGCGTGCTAATGCAAGGAGAATCGCGTAAAATCCCGCCAAATCGCTCATCTACAAACCAATCAATTTGCAATTTTTCTTTTTTGTCCGCTACTAATAATCCGCCAAGCAACACGCCAAGCCCACCTAAAACACTCGCAGATACCACCACATCTCCTAGCGCACTTAACCGCACAATCGCAATTTTGCTCATACTCCGCCTTTTTGATTATTTCTATTTTTGCTGTTTTTTGCTTTTATTTGTCAAATCCATTTGCCAAATCCAAACCCCGATTTTTATTGCTCTAAATTATAGCCTAACTAATACTTTTGCAAAACTGCATTTTGTCAAAAAATGTTTTATAAATATTATGCCTTATCATTATTTAAGCATTTTTGAGAGAAAATAGCGTGTAATGTTTGTTTTAGATTTTAATAACGGAGCGAAAAATGAGCAATCTAGCACAGCTACAAAATCCACTATCGCCAAAAGCGCAAAATACCAATTCGCTGTTAGATTTTGTGCTACGCAAAAGGCAAAAAAAATCTAGCAACACAGATTCTATCAAACTAGATTCTACATATTTGGATTTTAAGCGCGAAGCAAAGGAATTTTTGGGGGAGCGAATCTTTAGCGATTATGCGCGTAGATTTGCTTATGGAATCGATGCTTCTTGCTATCGCTATATCCCAAAACTTGTAGTATGGGCAAAAAATGAGCGCGAGATAAAGAGATTATTTGCCCTAAGTCAAAAATATAATATCCCCCTTACTTTTCGCGCTAGCGGGACTTCTCTAAGCGGGCAGGCGTGTAGTGATACCGTGCTAGTGGTGGCAAATGAGTTTTGGAAAAATATCGCTCTAAAATTTGATGAAAAAAAATTTAACACAAAAACCAACACAAAATATAATGCAGATTCTAAGGATTTTAGCTCAAATGCTATGCAAAAAATCCCAACTTCAATCATTTGTGAATGTGGCGTTATCGGTGCAGATGCAAATGCCGTCTTAAAGCCTTATAAACGCAAAATAGGACCAGACCCAGCCACGATAAATAACGCCCTAATCGGCGGGATTTTCTCCAACAACTCTAGCGGAATGTGTTGCGGGGTAAAACAAAACAGCTACCAAACCATAAAATCTATCCGCGTGATTTTGGGGGATTTAAGCCCAAGCCAAAATCAAAATAGCGACACAAAAAACGCGATACATAGCCCAAAATCGATTATCCTAGATACAAGCGATGATGCAAAAGAGGGGGAAAATCTAGCCCATTTTATTGCTAGCTATCCTCACATTGCAAAATCATTGCTTGATTTACGAGATGAGATTTTGTCTGACAAAAAACTTTGTGCGATGATAAAGCGCAAATTTGCTATCAAAAACACCACAGGCTACGCCCTAAACGCATTGATAGATTTTAGCGACATAAAAGACATACTAAACCATATCTTTATCGGCGCAGAAGGCACGCTAGGCTTTATCTCACGCGTAGAATACGAATGCGTGCAAGACTACGCACACAAGGCTTGTGCGTTGCTTTTTTATGAAAATCTAGCTATTGCAAGCGAGGCTGTAAAGATTTTAGCAGCAAATGACAATATCGTAAGTGCGGCTGAAATAATGGACTATGCTTGCTTAATGAGTGCGGCTAGTTTGGAGGGAATGCCTAGCGAGGTAGCAAAGGTAAAAGATGGAAATTGCGCGATTTTGGTGCAACTAGAAGAGGATTTGCTAGAAAAATTGCAAAGCAATATCGCCACGATAAAAAACGCGCTAAGCCCGATAAAAAGCCTTTTTGGAGTGCGATTTAGCTTTGAAGCAAAGGAGCAAGAATCGTGGTGGAAAATACGAAAAGCCCTCCTCCCTCTCTCTGCGTCCTCTCGACCGAGCGGGGCGACAGTCATCACAGAGGATATTTGCTTTGAGATAGAGCATTTTGCGACAGGGATACAAAACATACAAAATCTTTTTGCGCAATACAAATACGAGGGAATCATATTTGGACACGCTTTGAGTGGAAATGTGCATTTTATCATCACACCGCTACTAAAAAACAACGCTGAAATCAAAAGATTTGGCTCTTTTATGGAGGATTTGGCAAAAATGGTGGCAAATCTAAATGGCAGCATAAAAGCTGAACACGGCACGGGGCGAATGGTTGCGCCATTTGTAGAGCTAGAATGGGGAGAAAAAGCCTACAAAATCAACCAAAAAATAAAGCAAATCTTTGATAATCGCAATCTAATAAACCCCGATGTCATCATCACAAACGACAAACGCATCCACCTAAAAAACCTAAAACCTGCAAGTGAGAATGTGATAGAGGATTATTTAGATGCGTGTATGGAATGTGGATTTTGCGAAAAAATCTGCCCTAGCAAACATTTAAGCCTAACTCCACGCCAAAGAATCGCGCTATATAGAGAAATCAAACGACTAAAATTTATGCGCAAAAAAAACGCTAATCAAAAGCGCGAATATAAAGAGCTAAAAAATGCCTATAAATATTTAGGCGAGCAGACTTGTGCGACTTGCTCGATGTGTGCGACACTATGCCCGCTAGAAATCGACACGGCAAAAATCGCACTAAAACTAAGCGTAAAACGAGCAAAAAAAGAGGGTGGATTTTTAGGTTTTATCACAAAAAATCTAAGCAAAAATATCGCCCTTATGACAAGCCTAGCGCAAAATCTAACGAGCTTTAGCAACGCATTGCAAGATATATTTGGCAGGAAAAATATGCACTTTTTGACACGCTCTTTGCATACTTTGATTGGCACGCCCCTGCTTCCACAAAATATGCCAAAATCAAATGAAAAACGACTTTTTAGCGATATACAAAACCAAAATCCAAATGGTGAAGTGGTGTATTTTACTTCCTGTTTAAATCGCATATTTGCACCAAAAACGCCAAAAGATTTGGGGAGGGTTTTTGATTTTGCAAAGTCGCTAGATAGACCATTGCAAGAGGTTTTTGAAAGCCTGTGTAAAAAGGCAAAATTTGATTTGTATTATCCCAAAAATATACAAAATCTTTGCTGTGGCAAGGCGTATAAAAACCACAAAAATGAGGGAAAAGAGCTAGCAAAAAAGGCGTATTTTGCGCTAAAAGAAGCAAGCCAAAATGGCAAAATCCCAATCGTGTGCGACCACTCGGCTTGCTCGCTAGAGATACTAAAGCAAATCAAAGATTTTGAAGAGCAAGAAAAATTAGCAAAGAGAGATTTTGAAGCGATAAATCCGCTTAGATTTTATGATTTGCCCGCGTTTGTGAATGAATATTTATTGCCACATTTAGAGATTGTCCCTTATAGTGCTTGCATACAAAATCAATGCGAAACAAATACCAAAAAAGATAACGAAAAAGTCGCAATCTATGCGCCCTGTGGGAGTAGAAACTTAAGCGTAAAATCTTATAAATGGGAAGAGAGTATTTTCTCTCTTGCAAATGCGTGCGGGGCAGAAATAGCACAGGATTTGCAGGTAAAATGCTGTGGTTTTGCGGGCAACAAGGGGTTTATTACGCCTAGTCTAAATGAGAGTGCGCTAAAATATTTTGGCGCAAATTATCTAAAAGATTTTGCGCAAGATTTTAGTAGGGATTGTGATGATTTGTGGAGTGGGTGTGCTAGCACCTCGCCACAAAATTGCCAAAAAGATTCTATATTTAGCGGGGTAAATATCGGCTTTAGTAGCTCTAGCACTTGTGAAATCGGACTCGCTAAAAAAAGTGGTTTTGAGTGGCGACATATCATTTACCTTGTGGATATTTGCGCAAAATAAATGATTTATAACGCAAAAACAAAGCACGATTTAAGTAAATATCTTACAAAACTATTTTGGGATATAATTGCCATTTATACAATAATTTTAAGGATAAAAAATGGCTATTTTCTGTGGCTTTTTGCATTTTTTGCGAGCGTTTTTTTGTGTATTGGTTGGGGCATTTTTTGTGCAGGCGCATTGTAGTGAAGCATTTATGACGCTAGCACAAGCCAATGCAAAATCAACCTCTAAATCAACCCCAAAATCAAGTGCGACAAAAAATCTAGCCACCAAAAAACAAAACGCACAAACACGGCAAAAAAGCCCTGTCAATGCCGAATCTAAGCAATCTAAAAACGAGCAAAACACAAAATCTAATAAAGACACAAAACAAAATAAAAGCGAAAAACAACAAGACAAAGCACCACAGCCAAAACCAAACGCTAAACTTCCATACTCAAAAAAAGAGCTAAAAGGGCTAGATGATTTTTTGGAATCTTTGCCAAAATACACCACCAAACAACTCCAAGATTTGCAAAAAGAAAAAGAGATTTTCGCTCTAGCAAACCACACTCAAACCACCCAAGAATCTAAATCAAAAGCCCTAAAAGCCCATTGTCAAAAAGGCTCTGCAATCGCTTGCTCAAGTAGCACAATCTCAAGTCAAAATTCAAACGATTTCCAAAAAGCTCAAAAAATGCTACAAAAAGAATGCGATGCAAAGCCACCAAACGCTAAAAGCGGGCTATATTGCGCTAGGCTTGCGGATAAATATTTGATAGGCAAATCTAAGCTAAATGCGTTTGAAAAATCTTGTCAGTTAGGAGAGCCATTAGGCTGCATAGGTGCGCTAAGTGGCAAAATCAGCTCCAAAAAACGCAAAAAATATATCATCATCGCCCACGCCATAAGTGAAAATCTATGCGAAAACGGGCAGGGAATCTACTGCGGAGTGGTAGCTAGCGTGCTAAATTTTAAGCTAGTGGGAGGGGCGGAGTATTATGCTAAAAAAGGCTGTGAGGAACTGCACGATAGGCTTACTTGCCTGATTTTAGAGAGGCTAGAAAACAAACCAAAATCTATGCGCAAATAGCTATTAAATCTACGCTATGTTTGTTGCAAAAATAATATGAGATAGCCACGATTTTGCAATGATTTTGTTTTTTTTAACAATATTACAAACTCACGCAATAATGGCAATTTTTTGTAATGCCTAGCGTAGCAAAGTATTGCTGTAAATAAATTGCCACGCAGATTTTTTTGTTTCAAATTCGCTCACAATGACGGCAATGCAAATTCTCGCAATGACAAAATTCCCCCTCCATTAGCACGAAAGGGATTAAGGGGGTGAATTTTTGCCATTGCAAACAAAAAATCGCTTACGCTCATTTTGATTTGTAATTTATCTTTTTTTAAATTTCAAAATAAGCTTAAACAAAAAGGATATTTTGAGTTGTTTTTTGGATACTTCGTTTTTTTACAAAATTTCAGTATGACAAAAAAATTTAAGAAGACAAATACGAAACAATGCTTTATTTTAGGATTGGGATTAACAAAAAAAGGGTTTAGATTTTAGGATAAACAAGGCTTTTTTTGTTCGTAAAAGTATAAAAGCAATTTTAAGAGGGGTTTTTTAAGATTTTAAGCTAAATAGTAAAAACGCTCAAAAACAAAGAGAGAAAAAACAAAACAAGATGAAATATTATTTTACTTTACTTTTAAAAGGATTGCAAAACTCAAGGATTAAAATGCTTAAAAAGAATCTTACAAGCAGGATTAGTGGCGTTATGTGTGTTTGGTGTAAATGCGTATCGTGATGAAAAAAATAATAAATAAAACGCATTAAAGAATAAAGCCAAAGCGTTAGATGATAAACACGATAAGTTAGATAAAAAGTTTAAAAACAACGCGTTAGATGAGATTTTTGAAGCAAAATTGTTGGTTGGTAAATACCTTGCGTTAGGTTTCAAAAGCGGTGTATTCAGTGATAAAAATTATACATACAAAATAAAATTTGCAAAAAGGCTAAGGGCGTGGTGTGCATTTGTTAAATTATATGTATGGTATGTGAATAGGTCTTTCACATATCGATATTTAGGGCATTTGAAGCAGTGTAAAGGTTAGTAAAATATCGCAACAAAAAGGCGTTTGATATGTCTTAAATTTACATAAAATATCACGCATCACAAAATCTAACAAAATCTAACAAAAATCTAAAAAACCTAAGCAATCATTGCGAGAATAACGCAAGTAATGCAAAGTTTGGTAGTTTTTATCACTTCGCACTTTTTGTAAAAAACCTTAAAAAAACATTCAAAAAAACTTCAAGTGTGGTAAAAAGCGTAGCAAATCACGCCACTAGCGTTTTTAGATTCTAGTCTGCAAACAAATGTGCATAAAAACAATAGCGCATAAAAAATCTAGCCTATTTTTGATAATTTTCCACTGCTTTTTTTAGGATTTTTTCAGCTTCATTTATGTCGCGGTAGTCTTTGACTTTTACCCATTTGTTTGGCTCTAATGTTTTATAAGTTTCAAAAAAGTTTTTGATTCTATCTAGCGTGATTTGTGGCAAATCTTGCAGGCTTTTGATATTGTCATATCTAGGGTCGATTTTGCTTACAGGCACGGCTAGGAGTTTTTCGTCCATTCCGCTTTCATCTTCCATCACTAGCATACCGATAAGACGACATTTTATCGCACTACCCGCTTGTAGTGGATATTCATTAAGCACGAGAATGTCCGCAGGGTCGCCATCATCTGCCAAAGTATTTGGCACGAAGCCATAATTAGCTGGATAAAACATCGCCCCATAAAGCACCCTATCTACCATTACCACACCACTTTCTTTATCCACTTCGTATTTGATATTTGAGCCATAGGGGATTTCGATTATGGCGTTTATGCTACTTGGTATTTGTCCTACTTGTATTTTTGAGATGTCCATTTTTGCTCCTTTTTTGGATTTTGATTTTTAGATTTTGTGAGGTAGATTTTGCATAAAGAGTGATGATTTAAAATCACAACAAAATCTATTTTAGATTTTTCGCTGTTTGTATGACAAAGTCATTCATCTCGGCTACGATTTCTTCTATGGTGCGCTCCCCATCGATTTTATGTAGCAGTTTCCTTGCTCCATAAAAATTTTCGATGCTTTTTAGCGGGTCCAAAAACACTCTCATTCGGTTGTTAAACACTTCGATATTATCATCAGCTCCCCTAGCCCTGCCTAGCACGCGCTTCCTTGCCACTGCTTCGCTTACAGAGACTTCGATGACACTTGCAAGTTTTACTAGATTTTGGGATTCTAGTTTTTCGTGCAACGCTTGCATCTGTTCGACACTGCGCGGGTAGCCATCGATTATGATTATGTCTTTTGGGGCTTTTTGCATAGCTGATATTATCGTGCTTACGACTATTTCTAAAGGCACTAGATTTCCTTTTGCGATGATTTCGCCTATGATTTTGCCCTGCTCGCTACCGCGCTTTACTTCCTCGCGTAGCAAATCCCCTGTGGAATAATGCACGATTGATTTTGGATTTTTCTTAGCGATTAGCTCTGCGTCTGTGGTTTTTCCACTACCTGGCGCACCGATGATTAAAAAAAGCTTTTTCATTTGCTTCTCCTTATGTTTGGTTTAGGTGTAAAATATTTTATAAACACTGCTTTTCACTGCGCTTTTTTGTAAAAACGCATTATTGTAGCGAATTTTTTTGCGGATTGCGTAAGCGAATGTGCAACTCACGCAATAGTTCCTCACTCACTGCGCTTGGTGCGGAAGTAAGCGGGCAGGTGGCTTTTTGGGTTTTGGGAAATGCGATGACATCGCGGATACTCGCAGAATCTGTAACAAGCATAACAAGCCTATCTAGCCCGATAGCAAATCCCCCGTGCGGTGGTGCGCCATATTGCAAAGCATCAAGCAAGAATCCAAACTTTTCTTGTGCCTCTTGCTTGCTAATGCCTAGCAAATCAAATACAGCTTGTTGGGTTTGCATTTTGTGGATTCTTAGGCTTCCTCCGCCTAGCTCTACGCCATTTAGCACGACATCATAAGCGATAGATTCTATCTCTTCTATGTCGCTAGAATCCGCGCTATATTCTGCAAGATTTTTAGGCATAGTGAAAGGGTGGTGCAAGGCAGATACTACGCCCTCCTCATCTCGCTCAAACATTGGAAAATCAACCACCCACGCAAAGTTATATTCTCCTTTGTTGATTAGCTGCATATCTTGGGCGATTTTCACGCGAAGCCGCCCCATATAATCCCAAATGCTTTTTTTATCCCCCGCACCAAAAAAGATAATATCCCCCTGCGTTGCCCCCACGCGCTCTAATAACTTATCTAAATTCTCTTGACTGATAAATTTTACTAGCGGTCCTTTTGGCTCGTCTTTGATTTGGATATATGCTAGCCCTTTTGCGCCAAATTTTCGCACAAATTCTTCTGCCTCGCTTAGCATTTTGCGCGAATAGAAATTATCCCCGCCCTTCACGCACAGGGCTTTGAAGCGATTTTTTTGCGAATCTTTGGCGATAGAGGCAAAAATCTCATTACTAGAATCCACAAACAAATCCCCCACTTCCACAAGTGGCAAATCAAAACGCAAATCTGGCTTATCACTGCCGTATTTTTCCATCGCCTCTTTATATGGGATTCTCACAAATGGCGTCTTTATTGGTAGATTTAGCGCGCCAAAAATATCTGCTAGTAGATTTTCGCACACGCCCATCACATCATTTTCATCACAAAAGCTCATTTCCACATCGATTTGGGTAAATTCTGGCTGTCTATCTGAGCGCAAATCTTCATCTCTAAAGCATTTTGCGATTTGGAAATATCTATCAAACCCGCTTATCATAAGCAGCTGTTTAAAAAGCTGTGGGCTTTGTGGCAAGGCATAAAACTCCCCATCGTGAATCCTGCTAGGGACTAGATAATCCCTAGCCCCCTCTGGCGTTTGCTTTGTCAAAATCGGTGTTTCCACTTCTAAAAATCCCATTTTTTGCAGGCTATTTCTAGCACTCATTGTGATATTGCTACGAGTTTTAAATACGCTAAAAGCCTTTGGGCTACGCAAATCTAAGTAGCGATATTTTAGCTTTAGCTCATCGCTTATGTTTTCATCATTTACAAGGATTGGCGGAGTTTTTGCTTTGTTTTCAATGATTAGCGTGTCGATTAAAATCTCAATCTTGCCCGTTTCTAGTTTTGGATTTTCTAGCCCCTCGCCTCGCGCTCGCACCTTGCCTTTTGCTAGCAGGACAAACTCATCTCGCACGCTTTGTGCTATCTCATAAGCCTTAGGCGTAGAGGTAGAATCACATACAAGCTGGACTAGCCCGCTACTATCACGCAAATCAATAAAAACCACTCCTCCGTGGTCTCTATAAGAATTGCACCAACCACATACTTCCACTTCTTGCCCGATTAGATTCTCTTTTACTTGTGCGCATAAATGCGTTCTTTGCATAGATTTCCTTTTAAGTTATTTTAGTTTGAAAAAGCCTTGTTTATATGTATCCAAAACCTTAAAATCAACGGCTTTTTTACACAAAGATTTTAGATTAAAAATCTGCGTAAATGTTCTTCGACTTCTGCGGGATTTGATTTTGAGATAAAGGCATCTGCGCCTAGTTTTTGTGCCATTTCGACATTAGAATCGCTACTCATCGATGAATTTACAATCACAGGAATCCCTCTAGATTCTGGGTTGTTTTTGATTCTTTTTAGCACTTCAAAGCCCGATATTTTTGGCATTTCCAAATCCGTAATCACAGCCCCCACTTGACTTGCCACACCTTCAGAATACAAATAATCAAGCAACCCCTCGCCATTTGCAAAGCTCATATAATGCAAATGCAAATGCTCCAAAATCAATCCCAAAGCCTTGCTAGCGGATTTTGAATCCTCTGCGACAAGGATAAGTTTGTTGCTATGAATGGCTTGTAGGTTGCTAATTTCAAGCCTATTTGAGTCCGTCATATCAGGGAACGCATCTGCTACCATTCGCTCAACATCTAAAATTTGAATCACCGAGCCATCATCATATTTTGTCGTAGCCACTACCTTGCTTTCCCCATCAAACCCAAACTCCCCGCCTGCAGTGATTTCGCCCCAATTTTTGTTAATGATTCGCTTTACTCCCAAAATCTTAAGCCCGATATTTTGGCTAGAAAAATGACAAATCACCACAAGGCTTTTTTGAGAATTTATCGAAAAAGGACGCAAATCTCTATGCGGGTCATTGCTACTAAAATAAAGCCACCTGCGCATATCAATAAGCGGCATAGATTCCCCCCGAACTGTCAAAAATCCAAGCACAAGCCCATCTTTTTCGCCCGCAGTTTCTGTGATTTCCCCGTCATAATAAATAATTTCACGCACTTTAAATACATTTATCGCATAAAGTTGCTCGCCCATTTTTTCGCCAGAAGTGGGGCTAAACACACTTGATTCTAGGTTTTCTAGCAATGGATGGGCGTGGCTTTTTTTCTCGCTTATTTCACTTTGAGTGTGATTTTGGGTGGAGGCTAGATTTTGCGTGTGTGGGGCATTTTGTGGATTATGGGCACTTAGATTTGTGATAAGTGAATTTTGCGCTTTATTGTGCGTGGTGCTTGTGGCATTTGTAGATTTAGAAGCACCTGAATATATCGAGTCTTGCGGATTTTGGGCTAGATTTTTTTCGCCCTCTTGTGTAGCAAGATTTTGCGCAATATTTTGCAAATGTGGATTTTGGGACATATCGCTATTTTCTGCAGAATCCACCACATTACCACAATGCGGACATACAGCCCCGCCACAATGCGGGCAGATTGTCGTTGTGTTTGGATTATTTGTATCCATAGTGTTTTGAATATGTGTGTGGTTTGCGTGCTCATTTTGATTTGTTTGTGCTACTAGATTTTGCCCATTTTGCGCAGTTGTAGCGTTTGTCTTGCCTGCTATATTTGCTAGATTTTGCGCTAGATTTTGTGCATTTGGGCTTGCTAGATTTTGAGGATTTGTGCCATCTTGATTGCTTGGGAAAAGTGCCAAAGGATTGCTATCATCAAGGGTAAAGCATAAAAATTGCGCTTCGTTGTTTAGATGCAGGCTTGTTTTTTGGTCTATATCTTGTATCAAGCGAACTCCTTTTGAAGTGGTTTTTATGTAGCGTAAGTTGTTTTGGGTAGTTTGTATGCTAAAACTTATGCAAAAAATTATACAATTTTACTTCATTTTTTCTTTACAAACTCTTATAAAAGGCAAAAAATGCTTACTTCTTTTGAGTTATACAAACAAGCTGTTGAAAAACTACGCAAGTATGCCCACGCTTATTATGTCTTAGATGATCCTATCGCTAGCGATGAGGAGTATGACAAACTATATCATCAAGTAAAATCTTATGAGGATTTGCATAAGGATTCTATCTTGCCACACTCCCCCACACAGCGCGTAGGAGGCGAAGTGCTAGAATCATTTAACAAAGCCACGCATTTAAGTAGAATGTGGAGTTTAGATGATGTATTTAGCTATGAGGAAATGGCTCAATGGATAGATAAAATCCTAAAAATCTATCCAAATGCCTCTTTTGTATGCTCGCCCAAATTTGACGGGGCTTCGCTAAATCTGCGCTATGAAAATGGAAATCTAATCAGTGCTGCAACGCGTGGAGATGGGCTAGTAGGCGAGGAAGTCTTGCACAATGCAAAGACGATTCACTCCATACCTTTGCAGATTTTACATAAAGATTTGATAGAGATTCGTGGCGAAGTGGTAATCAAAAAAGAAGATTTTGAGCGCATAAATAACGAGCGATTGCAAAATGGCGAAGCCCTCTTTGCAAATCCTAGAAATGCCGCTGCAGGCTCACTGCGACAGCTAGATAGCACCATTAGCGCAAGGCGTAAGTTATTATTTATCCCGTGGGGCATAGGCAATAGCGCGCATTCACAAAACGCACTAGATTCTAGCTTTTTTGGTGCATTGCGCAAAATCCAAGATTTTGGGTTTGCGCAGTTTTTGGGGGATTTAAAAGTAGCAAAAAACGCGCAAGAAATCCAAGCGCATTATGAGTTTCTAAAATCCAAACGAGATAGTTTTGAGATGCTTTTAGATGGAATGGTAATAATGCTAGATAGCTTTGAATCCCAAAAAGAGCTAGGCTGGACGACAAAATCCCCGCGCTTTGCGTGCGCGTATAAATTTCCTGCGCTAGAAAAAATCACTAAAATCCTATCCATCACGCATCAAGTCGGTCGCACAGGGATAATCACGCCCGTAGCAGAGCTAGAGCCTGTAGAAATCGAAGGCGCAAAAATCTCTCGTGCCACCTTGCATAACTACGCAGAAATCGCCAAAAAAGACATTCAAATAAATGACTTTGTGATTTTAATCCGCAGTGGCGATGTAATCCCCAAAATCATCAAATCAATCCCAACAAGACGAGATGGCACACAAACGCCCATAACGCCCCCCACGCATTGCCCGATTTGTGAGAGCGAGCTAGTCAAAGAGGATATTTTTATCCGCTGTGCAAACCTCTCTTGCAAAGCGCGTATCAAAGAATCTATCGTGCATTTTGCGAGCAAAAAAGCACTAAATATCGATGGCTTAGGCGAAAAAATCATCTACTTGCTTTATGACGCGGGCAAAATCACTTCGATTTTGGATATTTACGCATTAAAACGCGAGGATTTGGAGGATTTGGATGGATTTAAAGACAAAAAAATCAATAATTTGCTAGAAGCGATAGAGCAAAGCAAAGGGGTTGAGCTATGGCGCGTGATAAACGCACTAGGTGTGCCAAATATTGGCGAGTGGGCTAGCAAACAGCTTTCAAATGCGTTTGGAGCGGATTTTTTTACAAAATCTAAAGAAGAGATTTTGTCAATCAATGGCTTTGGCGAGGAAATGGCAGAATCGATTTTAGAATTTGGCAGGATAAATGCTGATATTATCGCTAAGATTTTAGCAATCATAAAGCCTAAAATCCCTCCTAAAAAATCGCTAGATTCTAGCGTAAAATCTAGCGATGATGAAGGTTTTGATTTGAATACTAGGGGGGATTTTAGAGGGGAAATTTTTAGTGGCAAAACCTTTGTCATCACAGGCACGCTATCGCGCAGTAGAGATGAGATAAAAGATGAGCTAGAATCGCTAGGAGCGCGGGTAAGCGGGAGCGTGAGCGCAAAAACGGATTTTGTCCTATGTGGCGAAAATGCGGGAAGCAAAGCAGACAAAGCGCGCGAATTAGGCATAAAAATCATAGATGAAGCAACGCTAAGAGAAATGCTTAAGTGATTTTATGGCTTAAGATTTAAGGCAGCTTAAAATATGGTGTTTTTGTATCGTTAGTTTTTGTGAGGATATAAAAGGCTTTTATTTCAAGCAGGCAAAAAAACTCGCGTGGCAATATATAATTTTGTCATATTGCCGTTTCGCATTTTCTTTGTTATGCTGATTTGTCATACTGGGGCTAAAAGCCGAAGTATCTAAAAAATCTCAAAACACAAATCGAGATATTTCACTTCGTGCTACGCACTCTGCAAAATATGACAAAAACTTAGTCATTTCCACGCGGATTTTAACTTGTCAAAATCCGCGTGGAAATCCAAAAAAGCCCCCTCATTTGAAAGAGTGGCAACACCTCTTAAAACCCCCTCCCTTGCGGAGGGGGTTTGGGGGTGGGTTTTCTTATCATTGTGAGATTCTAGGCTTTTGTCAAAAAGACTAGAATCGTGGCAATCTATTTTGTGTGTATTATGGTATAGATTGCCACGCCGTGCAAGCACGGCCCGCAATGACGAAATACTTCGGTTGTGTTGCAACCTCAGTATGACAATGTTTTTTTGCTTATAGATTGCCATGCGGATTTTTCAAATCCGCTCGCAATGATAAAGAACCCACCCCCTAACCCCCTCGTGCTAAGGGAGGGGGAAATCAAAGGCAAAATTATCTGCAATGGGAGAGGGGGATAAAACCCCCTGCATAAATCTAAAACCAAATAAGCCTACGCCCAAGATTTTTCCCCTCCAAAAGCCCAAGCCTAAACTCAAATAAACCTAAGTCTAAACCTAAACCCAAATAAATCTAAGTCCAAGATTTACCCACTCCCTTAATTCCCCTCCGCAAGGGAGGGGGAAATCAAAGGCAAAATCATCTGCAAGAGAGGGGGGATTTGGATTGCAACGCCGTGAAAGCGCGGCTCGCAATGACGGCAATGATTGTCATACTGAGCGAACGAAGTGAGCGAAGTATCTCAAAATACGCAATAAAATAGAGATATTTTGCCAAACGCTCAATATGACAAAAATAGAGATACTTCGGTTTCTTGCGAAACCTCAGTATGACAACCCCCCCTAGCCCCCTCCGCAAGGGAGGGGGAACAAAATCCCTCCAAAAGTCCAAGATTTACCCATCAATGTAATAAACCTTTTTCTTAGACTTCTTTTCTTTCTTTTTCTTTGACTTTTTGGACTTCTTAGACTTTTTGCCTCCCTCGACTATGTTTCTAGCTACGGCGTTGCCGTCTTTGTCCGTTACATAGTCGCTTCCTCCAAACCAATAAGCGTATTTAAAATTTGCAGTCCCAGATACACCATTAAACCATTCATTTAATGCCCTCTCATTTGCCTTGCTAAATGTGCTAGCATATAGCATTGCATCTACACCAAATGATAGTTCGTGGTTTTTCTTTATCATCCATATCATATCAAATGCCACATTCCCATACACCGCAGGCAAAGTAATATCGCTACTATCTTTTAGAGCACCAATACTAAGATATGCTTTTTGTTTATTTAGCACATTATATTTTATACCCGCTTTTAAGTTTGTGCGGAAAGTATTTCCCCACATTTTGTAGTAGCGAAGTGCTGCACCTATTTGGGGCAAATGCCAATAAAATGTGTTGTAAAATTCACTTGCACCCAAAGGGCGATAGTTTGCACCACCGACTGTGGCTTCTGGTTTGTCGATTTTGCTAGCTAGAGCAGATAGCATATCATAGCTCAAAGATACTTCAGGGCTTAGATAGCTATTTCGCTTGTATTGATAAAATGTAACCCCACCTTTGACTTCTGCGCCCACGCTATACATTAGCGGTAGGCTAGAGGCTTTGTCATTAGATTTTAGATATGAGTTACCACCACCTGCGATGATGTTTAGGGTAGGCAAATCTACTCCACCTCGAATATTTGCTTTGATAAATCCTTCCCACACTTTTGCAGGCACAGAGAATGTTTTGAAATAATTTAGCCCTGCTTGCACGCTATTTGTCTGTGCGCGTGTATCTGTGCCCATAAGCGCAGTATCAGTATTTACAAACTCATACCCCACATAGCCACCAAAGATTCCATTTGCACGCAAATTTCTTTGCACGCCAAATAATGCACCGCCTGCGTATTCCATAGCAGTAGAATTACCAAAATCTACATAGCTATATGTCGCATAGGGCAATGCAAAAAATCGCCAATCACGCCTACCCGTATAAGGGATAAAAATGGCATCTAGTTGGTCGATTAGCTCATAGTTATTATAGCCTTTGTCCAAAATCTGCCCTTTAGATTGCTCCAAAGTTAGCCTTGCCATTTTTTCGCGCACTTTATCGACTTTTTTGGTGTTTTTGCGCGTTTGCTTGCTAAACTTAGAGCTACGATTGGTAAGGCGAGATAAATCATATTGAAGCAATCTTAGCTCTACTTCTTGATTGTAATATCTGTCGCTATGGAAAGTCTTTGTCGTCATCGTATCTAGTATGTTTTGCGCCATCGTGTTTCTGCGTAAGCTTGATAGCACCAAAGCACGATACACAGACGCACCATAGCTAGATGCCACATCCGCGACTATGCTAAAGCCACTTTTATCTGCGCTTTCTTTGATAGCTTGTCCTGGAGCTGCCCTCACTTGTAGGCTACTTAGCCCTATATTCACACTTGTGCCATTATTACGAATAATATCCTCATATTTATAGACTTCATTTACTACGATATTATCCCCAGCAGAGACATAGATGGCATTGTTTGCAACACCGATACCTTTTTTCGTTGTGTCATTGTATTTTGTTTTTGCACCATCGCCATCTTTTACATAGATATGCGCTCCTTGTGTGGTGCTAGATTTCCAAGTATCAGCAGATCCATCTAGCACGATAGAGGCACTATATATGAGTAGATTATTGTTGATAGTAACCCCACTAAAATCCGTAACAAGCCCACTATTTGGCGTGTTTCTATCGCCTATGCTTAGTGTGCCTACAGTGCCAGAGAGTTTGTTGCCTATGAGTGCACCACCATTTATCGTAAGAGTAGTAGTAGTAGTAGGTAGTGTAAGGCTACCGATAGTTGAGCCATTGCCCAAAGAAACACTATCCCATTTATCTTGCAAAGTGAGAGAGGTTACATTTGCAGTGCCTATGGTAGCTAGTGTTTTCCCACTAATAGTCCCTCCTAGCGTAATATTACCAGCAGTTAGTCTGCCTAGTCGCACATTGCGTAGATTTGATTCTAGTGTTAGACTTGTACCACCATTGATTCTAAGGGCGGTATTTTCATTGCCTAGCTCCACGGTGTAGATACTATTAAAAGTATTTCCCCAATTGGTTCTCCAAGTGTTTGAACTAAGACTTCCTCCATTATCAGTGCCGATACATTGCAAAGTATTGTAATCAGTTACTCTATTGCCCTTCCACTGACACCACGCCGCAGCAGTCTCTATGCTAAGACTAGCTATAACCGCGCTAGTGGCTAGAGATAAGGCTAGGCGTTTTTTAGGTGTTGTTTTTGCATTTTTGGGGATTACATTTGCTTTAAAAACCCCATCCCTTGCGGAAGAAGCCCAAAAAGAAGCCCCCTCCCTTGCGGAGGGGGTTTGGGGGTGGGTAGATTTTGCGCTAGCAAAAATTGCATTATTAGATTTTTCTTTTGCAATATCTGCCTTGCTAGAATCTGCTTTTAAATTGTGCAAAGAAATCTTGGAAGTGGAATCTAAAGATACCCACCCCCTAGCCCCCTCCGCAAGGGAGGGGGGACAAGAAGTTTGCAACTCCGCAAATGAGTGGGGATAAGAGGTTTGCGAATCCGCAAGGGAGGTAGAAATCCTCTCATTGCTAGAATTTGCATTGCCGTCATTTCGAGAATTTGCGACTTTGTTAAAAGTTGCAAATTCGTGGCAATTTATGTTTTTTAGAGATACTTCGCTACGCTCAGTATGACAAAGTTTTGTTGCATTTTGAGATACTTCGGCTAAAGCCTCAGTATGACAAATATTGGTGGTAGCGTTGGCTATTAAAGCCCCCTCCCTTGCGGAGGGGGTTTGGGGGTAGGTAGATTTTGCGCTAGCAAAAATTGCATTATTAGATTTTGCTTTTGCAAGGCTTGCAACGCTAGATTTTGCTTTTACAATATCTGCCTTGCTAAAAC
>NZ_JBSIUV010000018.1:0-51408 GCF_053654515.1 Helicobacter sp. T3_23-1059
AAAGCAAAAAAATAAACACAAATACAAATTTAAATTGTAAAATAAGCCCCTGCTTTGTCATCTAAACAAATCACAACAACTAACAAAAAAAGCCAAACAAGGCGACTACAAAGCAGGGCAAGAGGTAAATAGACAAAATCTTCTTGCCTTTTTTGTGTAAAAACTACAACAACTACATACAAGGAGCAATAAATGTTTTCCCAAAAAGCAAAGCAAGATGCTAAAAATATCTGCAAAGTAGCAGGTGGCAATTTCTTAGAAATGTATGATTTTGCCGTGTATGGATTTTATGCGGCTATCATAGCGAAAGTCTTTTTCCCCGCAGAGAGCGAGTTTGTCTCTATTTTACAAAGTTTTGTCGCATTTGGACTAGGTTTTCTTATGCGTCCGCTAGGCTCGATTTTGCTAGGTGCGTATATGGACAAGCACGGGCGCAAACAAGGGCTTATGCTGACTTTGTCGATAATGGCAGCAGGCACGCTAATCATCGCACTTTGTCCGGGCTATGATACTATCGGCTTTTTTGCACCGCTAATCGTAGTGATTGGCAGGCTTTTGCAAGGATTTAGCGCGGGCGCAGAAGTGGGCGGTGCTAGCGTGTATCTATCCGAAATCGCTCCCAAACATTTACGCGGATTTTATGTGTCTTGGCAGAGTGGCTCTCAACAAATCGCCACGATTTTCGCAGGGGCGATAGGAATCGCGCTTCACTATTTCATAGGCGATGCGCTTGTGGAGGCTTGGGGGTGGAGAGTGCCTTTTATCATTGGTTGTCTTGTGATTCCATTTATCATTTACATTCGTAGGACGCTAGATGAGACGCCAGAGTTTAAAGACAAGCTAAGCAAACATAACGCAGGTAAAAATATCGGTGCGATTGTCAAAAATATGCTTGAAAACTATCCTATTATCATTCTAGGCATTATGTTTGTGATGATGACGACAGTTACATTTTATTTCATCACTTCCTACACTCCTACTTATGTCAAAAATATCTTAAATTTCACGCGACTTGATGGCTTTATCGTTACGGCGATTGTGGGTGTTAGCAATCTTTTTTGGCTACCTGTGTCAGGGTTTTTGGGGGACAAAATCGGGCGCAAACCGATTTTGCTTACGATGACATTTTTAGGAATGGTTAGTGCGTATCCTATGCTAACTTTCCTTGTAAATAATGTCTCTTTTACCAACCTCGTGCTAGTTGAGCTATGGTTTAGTTTTATCTTTGGTGCGTATAATGGCGCGATGATAGTCTCACTATCTGAGATAATGCCAAAACAAGTCAAAGCACTTGGATTTTCGTTTTCTTATTCGCTAGCTGTTGGGATTTTTGGTGGATTTACCCCCACTATGGCAACTATCCTAATCCAATACACAGGTAGCAAGGCTAGCCCTGCTTTGTGGCTTAGTTTTGCTGCGATTTGTTCTTTTATTGCGACATTGATTTTATTTAGAAAAGGTGGAATCTATGAGCGCAACAACCCAAAAACCCCCGCAGAATAGTAATCACACACCAAACTAGCGTTGATAGATTTTAGACAAAGCTATTTAACGCTAAATCAAAACAAAATAAACACAAAATCTATATATGCAAGCAAAAGGCAATCAAACGATAAAAATGCCATAGCGATAATGTGAGATGTAAGGAGAGAAAATGGAATCTAGGGATTTTGACATAGTAGTCATCGGCGGAGGCAATGCTGCATTATGCGCAGCGATTAGCGCAAAAGAGCAAGATTCTAGCTTAAAAATCGCCCTGCTAGAGAGTTCGCCAAAAAAATGGCGCGGTGGCAACTCCCAACACACGCGCAACCTCCGCTCTATGCACGATGCTCCAACAGATGTGCTTACCTCTACTTATAGCGAAGATGAATTTTTTGATGATGTGTTTAAGGTTACCAAAGGGCAGACAAATGAAAAATACGCTCGCTTTGTCATTTCAAAAACCCCTCAAATCGTAGAATGGGCAAAAAAAAATGGTGTTAGATTCCAGCCATCTATGCGTGGCACGCTCCATCTTGGACGCACAAATGCGTTTTTTCTAGGCGGAGGCAAAAGCCTCGTAAATGCCTACTATCACACCGCAGAAAATCTAGGGATAAAGATTTTTTATCAGCACGAGGCATTGGAGCTAAAATCTGATTCTAGTGAAAATATTAGCGAAGTGCTAGTCTTTGACAAAGAGCAAAATACGCAGATTAGATTCCACGCAAAAGCCTTTGTAATCGCAAGTGGAGGCTTTGAGTCAAACTTAGAAATGCTTGAAAATGCGTGGGGAGAATGCGCTAGAAACTTTATCATTCGTGGGACAAAGTTTAATCAAGGCAAAATGCTAAACGCTCTAAAAAATATCAATGCCAAAATCATAGGCGACCCCACACAAGGACATATGGTAGCCATAGATGCTCGCACTCCTAAATATGACGGGGGTATCGCTTCAAGGGTAGATTGCGTATCGCTTGGAATCGTGGTAAATTCTGCTGGGAAACGATTTTATGATGAGGGGGAGGATTTTTGGCCTAAAAGATATGCGATATGGGGACGGCTAGTAGCACAGCAAGAGGGGCAAATCGCGTATTCTATCACGGATTCTAAAGTCCAAAGCGCGTATATGCCATCACTCTTTCCGCCTATCGTAGCGGATTCTATCGCTGAACTTGCAAGCAAGCTAAACAATGACAAAAATCTAGCGATGAATATTGATGAAAAAGAGCTAGAAAACACTATCAAAGAATATAACCAAAAAGTCATAGATGGCGAATTTAACCACACAGTCCAAGATAATTGCCACACGCAAGGACTAAGTATCGAAAAAACACATTGGGCGTTAAAAATCGACACTCCGCCGTATTATTGCTATCCATTGCGCCCGGGCGTTACTTTCACTTATATGGGTGTCAAAGTAAATATGGATGGGCAAGTGCATAAAGATGATGATTCGCTCTTTGGCAATCTTTTTGCCGCAGGAGAGATAATGGCAGGAAATATCCTTACACAAGGCTATGTAGCAGGGTTTGGTATGAGTATAGGCTCAGTTTTTGGACGATTATGCGGGGTGGGTGCTGCAAAAGTCGCCCTAGCACATAAATAAAACACAAATAACGCAACAAAAGGACGCACAATGCAAGAATTTAACAAAACCATAGGCGTAAGCGCATTTAACAAACTAGAATCTAGCCAAAATACAAAATGGCAAACAACCCCGCTAGATTTAGCCACAAAGAAACATTACACAGACGCCCTACAATCGTGCATCATCTGCAATTCTTGTCGCTATTGCGAGGGGCTATGCGCGGTGTTTCCCGCGATGGAAAAAAAGAGAGAATTTGATTTGCGTGATATGGATTATCTAGCAAATCTTTGCCATCAATGTAGCGAATGCTTTTATGACTGCCAATACGCCCCACCACACGAATTTAATGTATCTATTCCACAACAATTTGCCACTATCCGCCAAGAAAGCTACAAAAAATACGCATTTTTAGGATTTTTAAGCCGTGCTTTTGATAAAAATGCTTTTCTCACAACCGTAGTGCTAGTGCTTGCGCTATTTTTAGGATTTGTGCTTGCAAGCGGGTTTGAATACTCTAACATAAGCAATAGAGGAGATTTTTTTGCTGTGATTCCTTATGACTATATGGTGGGAGTTTTTGGGGTTGTGGGGGCTTTTAGCTTTTTAGCCTTAGTGGTTGGCTCTGTTAGATTTAGCAGGGCGATAGAGCTGCAAAGAGTCCCTGTAAGCGCGTTTTTACAAAGCATAAAAGATACGATTTTTTTAAAATATTTAGGCGGACACAAAGATGAGGGCTGCACCTACCCACACGACAAACGAACAAACATACGCAAAATCTATCATCACTTAACCGCTTATGGATTTTTATTTTGCTTTATAGCGACAAATTTAGGCGCAGTTTGGACGCATTGTTTGGATTTGCACGCCCCGTATGATTTTACCCAAGCCCCCAAAATCTTTGGCTTTATAGGTGGGATACTGCTATGTCTTGGCACGATAGGATTGCTTTTTGCTAAAATCGAAGCAGATGAGGAAATCAAAGATAAAAACTCCATATCGATGGATTATGCACTTATTGCTATGCTTTTTGTATCAAGCTTTAGCGGGCTAGCACTTATGGTGCTAAAAGAGACTTTTTTGATTTCATATATGCTGTATTTTCATCTAAGCAGTGTTCTAGCATTTTTTGTAATGATGCCTTATTCTAAATTTGTGCATATTTTTTATCGCTTCATCGCATTGCTAAAATACAATACTGATGAATTTTATGCCCAAATGGAGCATAAATAAAAAGGATTTTAGCCTTTAGTTTTGCGGCAAATCCGCTCTAGTGCGCTTATCACGCACAAGGTGTGTTTTTCTAGCCATATATCACTGCCACCGCTTCGTATCTGCTCGCCAAAAGCGCGGACAGAAGCATCAAGTGGCAACTCATCATCGATGCTAGGATAGCTTACCTCTCCTAGATGATAGCGCACCATTTTTTGATATAAAGAGGACTTTTCTACACTCTCACTCACCACCACCCCACAATCAAAAAGTGCGATTTTTTGCGCCTTTGTCTCATCATAAATCGCGCTTTTTTTCGTCCCTCCTATCATTATTTCACGCGATTTTATAGGCGATAGCCACGAAGCAGTGATATTTGCGCTAAATTTTTTGCACTCTAGCTGGATATTTGCCAATGCCTCAAACCCCTGATAACACTTGCAATGCACGCTATGTGATACTATCTCTAACCCAAAAAGAAAATCTAAAATACTTAAATCATGCAATGCCAAATCCCACACCACATTTACGCTATTTTGGAAAAGCCCTAGATTGATTCTGCGGGCTTCTACATAAAGTATCTCGCCAAAGCTAGATAGATTTTGCTTTAGCCATTTCACCGCAGGTGAATACAAAAAAATATGGTCGCAATGAAGTGTTAGATTTTTGCTTTTTGCTAGCGCGTAAAGTGTGCGTGCGTCTTTTGTGCTTGTGGCTAGTGGCTTTTCTACAAATGCGTGTTTGCCCGCTTGCAATGCCAAAGAGGCAAGGGCAAAATGCGTATCTGGTGGCGTAATGATAAATACCGCTTCTACCTGCTTATCTTGCAAAATCTCTTCATAAGAGTTGTATGCCTTGATAGATGGTGTAGAATCTAGCAAGTTTTGTGGATTTTGATATGGGCTTTGCACGCTTAATTTTTTTTGAGTATTAGATTTTGCTTTGATAGATTTTAGTAGGGCAAAATCTTTTAGCGCGTTTTGCATTTGCGCCTTGTCGCTGTCATATACGCCTTTTAGACAAAATCTATGCTGATTGCAAAGTGCCTTTAGCACATTTCTACCCCAATACCCATACCCCACAACCGCGCATTTAATGCGTGATTTCGCTGTTTTTGTTGTTTTTGTATGGTTAGTTTGCCGTGTCATTATACATATCCTTATAAAGCACAAAATATGAGGCAAAAATTTTTTTATTTTACAACACACATTTACAACACGCAGGGGATAAAATCAAAATTTTATCGACATTTAGGTGCATAAAATCAACAACAATCATAGCAAAATCATAGAATCAAAAACACTAGAAACAATATTATTAGCGTTCGTTTTTAGAGTTTTGGTTATAATTTGTCAAAAACCGCACAAATATATTTTACTTTGCTTAAAAGCTATACCAAAAAAGGGACGCACATAATGAAAAATACAACGCATATCAAAGAGCAAACAATTATTCACAACACTACCCAACAACACCCCACTCCAAAATCTAAAATCGATTTAAAAACAGATTCTATCCCTAGATTATTTTTTTATTATTTTATCCCCGCGCTTCTTGCTATGCTAGCACTCTCCACATATTCCACAGTAGATGGCATTTTTGTAGGTAAAAAAATAGGCGAAAATGGCTTGGCTGCGATTGGCATTTGCTGGCCTATTTTTCCTGCGTTTATTGCTTATGAGCTACTTTTTGGATTTGGTGGGGCGGCTATTGTGGGGTATTTTTTGGGCAAAGACCACGGATATAGGGCTAGGCTTGTTTTTTGCTCGATTTTTTATTTTGTGGCGATTAGCTCGGTGTTCATTGGCATAGTTGGATTTTGCTTTGCAGATTCTATCATTACCGCACTTACGGCGGACAAGCCCATCTCAAGCGAGATAAAAGAGCTTGCTTCTAGCTACATTCGCATTATTTTTATCGGCACTCCTATGCTGATTTTGCACCCATTATGTGATATTTTTGTCATCAATGACAAACGCCCCATTTTGGCTAGTATCGCTATGATAGTAGGCTCTGCTAGCAATATCGCTCTAAATTATATATTTTTGTTTGTGTGCGATATGGGGATAGAAGGTAGCGCACTTGCCACGGTTAGCGCACATACGATAGGTTTTATCGTGCTTGTTAGTCATTTTTTCTTGCGCAAAGGCAAACTATTTTTTATCCCTAGATTTTCCTTTGCAGCGATTCTCTCCTCATCAAAAAGCGGTATCCCAGAGAGTGTATCTGAGCTATCTGCTGCGGTGGTAATGCTACTTTTTAATGTAACGCTTATCCAAATCGCAGGCGATGAGGGGGTAAAAATTTATAGCATTATGATGTATTGTGGAATCGTGTTTTTTACGATTTTGCTATCCGTATCTCAAGCCTTGCAACCAATCGCTAGTTTTAATTATGGGGCAGGGAATTTTGCTAGGCTTAAAAAAGCATTTGTTTTTGCCTGCTTTATGGTGGTGTCCATAGGTTTATGTATATACGCGCTTTTTTATGGCTTTGATAGGCATTTAGTGGAGCTATTTTTGCAAAAAGAGTCGCAAGATTTTGCAAATGTGTCAAATAATGCCCTGCTAGAAAAAACCATCAATGCTATGAATGTGTATTATGCAGGGTATGTTATTTTTGGGATAAATATCGTATGTGCGATATTTTTGCAATCCGTGCAACGCACGCTAAGCTCTTTTATCATTACGATTTGTTATACGATTTTGTTTTTGGTGGTTTTATTGCCTACACTAAGTCATATCTATGGCATAGATGGTGCGTGGGCTAGCTACCCTTTGTCTCAAGCGTGTGCGTTTGTGGTGGCGTTTGTAGTGATGTGCTATGAGTGGAGGTATGGCATTTTTTCAGGTAGCATTCCTAGCGGTGCGACATTATGGAAAAGGAGAAAAAATTATGCCTAGTATTTTGGATAGATTTTTAAGTGATAAAAATGCAAAAAATAATAAGACAAAAAGCATTGTAGAAAATCCAAAAGATGAGGGTTTGCAAAATGATTTGCAAAATGATCTGCAAGATGGATTAAAAGGTGATTTTAAGAGGGATTTTGCACCAAAAATCAGCCAAAATCCAAGCGATAACATCTCACAAGACACTTTTGAGCTATCCCCTGAAAATCTACCAAAATCTACAAACGAAAAAATCGAGCTAAAACCTGATATATCCTCCCAAAATCCTAAAAATGATACCTCAAAAATCATCGCCCACCAAAACCCACTGCCACAAAATCCAAATGATAAAAACGCACATATCACCCAAGAAAAAAAGATTATTTTATTTGATTTAGATGGGACACTTTTAGATTCTTTGGAGGGGATATATGCGAGTTTTTGCAGGGCGTGCGAGGAAGAGGAGGGGGTAAAATCACGCATCCCTAGCATAGAAGAAGTGCGAAAAATGATAGGGCTACCTTTGGGAGAAATGTTTTTGCGATTAGGCTATGAAAAGAGCGAAATCCAATCACGCATAACGCGCTACAAAAACCACTACCGCAGAATCTGCATAGAGCAATCTAGGCTATATCCACAAGTGCGAGAAGCATTAGCGATGGCAAGTAAGTTTGCAAATCTAGGTGTGGTAACGACAAAAACAGGGCTTTATTCAAAGCAGATTTTGGAGAATTTTGAGCTGTTAAAATATATTGCCGTAGTCATCGGTATCGAAGATGTAAGCGAGCCAAAACCCGATGCAGAGCCGATTTTACGCGCACTTAGCTTGCTACCTATCACGCCTAAGCAAAAAGTATATATGATAGGCGATACCATACTAGACATACAATCAGCCAAAAACGCAGGAGTAAATGCGCTATGGGTGCGCTGTGGCTATGGAGAACATTTGGAGGGGGAAGCGGATAAAAGTTTTGATACCGTGTATGAAGCAGTGTCTTACATAAAAGATATTTAGCCACTACAAAAAAACCACGCAAAATCATAAAAGCAAAATCTAACCAATGTTTGAAACAAATATCTTGTATGAAAAGAGTAAATATACAAACTTACTCCCCCGCTCATATCCGCAAAAAGACACTCCACTCCTGCTATATGGTCCTCCAAAAAGTGGCAAAACCTCCCTTGCTTTGCAATACGCTAAAGTCGCAAAAAATCCTGTGTTTATTGATTGTGCGGATATGAGATTTGGGGTGCAGGAGGCAAAGACGGATTTACTAAAACTATTTTTAGAAAAAGGTTTTGATTTGCTAGTGGTGGATAATTATGATAAAAATCTAACCCTGCCAAATTTTAGCAATATCATTTTAATCACAAATATGCCCTTTGCTAGTGATTCTCACGCAAAAAACACAGATGATTTGAATATCCCCTTTGCATCGCCCAAAGAAACAATGCGCAAAGAAATGATTTTACCCCTTAGCTTTAGGGAGTTTGTAAGCTTTAGCAAGACACAAAGATTAGAGGGGATTTTTTCGACATTTCTAAAAAGTGGCAACTTGCCTGAAATGCCTTTTTTGCTAGAATCAAAACATTCTGCTAGAAACCAAGAAATAATCCGACTAGCATATCCAAGACACACAAAGATTTTTTTAGAGTTGGCTAGATTTCAAGGGAGGGTATTTAGCACGCTAGGACTTCTAGCCAAGCTAAAGCCATATTTTAAAACTTCCAAAGACACGGTTTATGCCTTTGTAGAGAATCTAAAAGCGCAAGGTAGTATTTTTTTGCTCCCACATAGCGATTTTTCTAGTGGCACAAAATCTAAGCTATATTTGTATAATTTTGCCCTGCCTTATAGCCTTATAAAAACGCCTAATTTTCAGCATATATTTGAAAATATGATATTTTGTGAATTGCTAATCAAATATGGGGCGTTTGGCTATGCTTTTGACTCTAAAGATAAGCATTCTAAAACTGCCATAAGATACAATGATGAGTGTGATTTTTTGATAAATGATATTGCGTATTTGGCAATGCCTTTTCCCAATGAAACGCTCCTAAAAGCAAGGCTTGATAAACTAACAAATGCGTATAAAAAAGTCATCGTTATCAGCATAGAGCATAGCCACAAACACAAAGACTATGAAATCCAAAGTTTTATTGATTTTGCACTTGATGATGAGGGATTGTAGTTACAAAGCATTTGAGTGGAGCGCAGTTGTTAATTTAGATTCTACACAGGGTAGTTTGTAGCACACTATATGTGGCTACACACGCTATATGCACGCTATCACGCGCTATAAACACGCAATACACACGACAGGAGGCACACTATTGATAATCACTAAACAAATTTATAAAATCAAAAACATTTAGAGATATTAAACTTTTTTGACTTGATATTGAAGCGGTAAAAATTGCAAAATGAAGCAAAATTTCTCGTTAAGGTATAAATAAAATCATCAAAAATATTAGAATCTTAATCGCAAAAGAATGCGAAAAAATATCTAAAATGCAAGGCGAAATTGAAGTTGATGAAAGCAATCTTTTGATACAGATTTTTTGGTGCTAAAAGAGTGAGAGGCACAAGAGGTTTAGTAGCAGGCAAAAAAACACCTGTGTTTTTTTGTTTCGTTTCACTCGCAACTTAATTTTTAAAGATTTTGCATTTAAATGTTACTTATCGTAATTTATCAGCGCAAAAATAAGCAAATCCAAAAAAAAAAAAAACAGCAAATATATTATGATAGTCTATGATTTTAAGCATATCTAACAATACCAAAAAGCACGAAAGGATATTTATGCAAACTCTTAATATTGGAATTTTTAGCACGCTAATGTTGGCTGTTTTGGCGATTTATGCAGGAGAATTTTTTAGAGACAGGATAAAGATTCTAAAAACTTGGTGTCTGCCATCTGCTGTGGTAGGTGGGACAATTTTTTCTATATTCACAGCAATTTGCTACTCAAGCAACATCTTGCAATTTAGATTTGACTATGAAGTGATAAATAGGTTTTTTTACAATGTATTTTTTGCGGCTTCGGGTTTAAGTGCTTCTTTGGTGTTGCTAAAACAGGGCGGCAAGCTAGTGATTATATTTGCGATTTTGGCAGCTATTTTGGCAATTTTTCAAAACATACTAGCACTTGGCGTAGGATATGCAATGAGTATGAATCCACTTGTTGCACTTATGGCAGGTAGCACCCCATTAACAGGAGGGCACGGCAACTCTGCTTCATTTGCGCCCATCGCTGTTTCTATGGGAGGTGAGGGAGCATTAGAAGTGGCTATCGCAGCGGCAACTTTTGGACTTATAAGTGGATGTATAATGGGAGGACCACTTGGCAAAAAACTAATAACAAAATACGGATTGGATAAAGATTCCATTGTAGAAAATGATAGCAACAAAAGCATAAATGAAAAAATCAAATCTTTTGTCAGCGCAAAAAGAGCGCATAATGCTGTATTTATTTTGCTTTTGGCGTGTGGGATTGGCGAAGTGTTTTTTGTGATATTTCATACATTGTTGCCAGCAATAAACCTACCTATACATTTGATGAGTATGTTTGGTGGTATTTTGCTAAGACTCATATTGGATTGGCAAACAATCAATCCACAAGAAACACAAGCAATCAAAGAGAGAGAAGCACTATATGAGAGTATCCAAATCGTAGGTGCAGTCTGCCTAAGTCTTTTTGTATCTTTGTCAATCATTACTATGAAATTATGGGAGTTAGCCTCTTTGGCATTGCCTTTAATCACGATTTTACTTTTGCAATGTGTGTTTATTTATTATTTCATCGTTTTGATTACTTTTAGATGCTGTGGCAAAAACTATGATTCTGCCATTATAAGCGTAGGGCATTGTGGATTTGGGCTGGGTGCTGTGCCTGTATCTATGGCTACGATGAGCGCGGTTTGTGAGAAATACCGCTATTCAAAAATCGCGTTTTTTGTCGTGCCTTTGGTTGGCGGATTTATCAGCAATATCACAAATGCTATCATTATCACAGCATTTCTAAATATCGCAAAATCTATGCTTTAGATTTTGCATGTTATTTATAAGCGTTATTTGTAGTTCTATGCTGATTATGTGGGCTTAAGTTGGGTTAGTTGTGTTAAGCCAAAAACGCAATGATTTGGCAAAAAATGATAAAACTTCACACAAAAAAACGCAAAAATTTTATAGTTTTGCATAAAAAACGCTAGGCAACATTTATCGCCTAGATTTATTGCAATGGCAATGAGTTTTGTCAAATTTTTCCACGCATTTTTGCGCTACGCTCTTATAGTTAGGATTTTGTCAATCCCCCACGCCTATAAAAAAGTGTAAGGATTTCTAACCAAAGCCAAACAATATCAGCCAACACCAAATCCTTTTTGAGATAAAAAGCTATTCTAGGATTATGCTAGGGGTTTTTGCTTTTTAGCCCGCTCTTTAGTTGCTTTATCGCCCACGCATAATGGCTAGAAGTGCTTGAAATCACATAAGAGCCAAGCGTATTGTTGCCCGTGAATGCAAAATACCCCTTGTCAAACAGCTCATTATCGCTAAAATCTAATGTTTGTTTTACAATCCGCGCTATGACCTTGCTTGAGCTTTTTTAGTGCGGATTTTAATCTCGTGCTTTGGTGGCTTTGCCATATTTTCATATTTAGTGCTGGGTAAGTGCGCCAATTATACGGGGGTGGCAAAAACGGCATAATCTCGCTTTTTGCGCTAAATCTATCCTTAAATCCCGCCTTGCTTGCCTCCAAATTATTACCGATAAAACGCTCTAGCATTTTGTGCCATTCATAGAGGTGGATAAGCACATCTCGGGCATTTTTATCACGGCAATTATTTGGCAAAGTATTCAAAAAATCGCGCTCCAAAATCTCGCTAGGCGTGCGCTCTATAATACTTAAAAGTTTGGCAAACTCATCACTCATCTTTAGTGCGCGGAGTGGGCATAATCATTTCCTTTGCAGACATTTTTGTTTTAAATTTTAAAAACGCGATTTTAGCAAAATCTAGTCAAATTTTTTGTTTGTAGATTTTGTGCGATTTGAGAGAATCTACACGATTTTTTATAAATTCCAAAATCCGTTTGTATTGTGTCAATCACACGCTACTTTTTATCTCCATTTGTTTTATCAGGGTCATCGATTTTGTGCGTTTTTATGATAGCAATCTCATTGCCTATTTCTTTTTTGTCAAACGGCTTGCCATCATTGCTAAAAAGCAAGATTTTTTCTTTTAGCTCGACTACATTTTCTACTTCGTTATATGTGCCACCTGTGGTATTTGCGATATTTTTTAGAAGCCTTACATTTTCGCTCACAGATTTGCGCGAATTAAACGGCTTTATCGCAAAAATATGAATCTTTAGCAAGTTATCTTTGTCTTTGCTTGTGAGATTTGCTTTTAGATTTTTTGCGATGGATAGCACGCGTTGCAAATTTTGCGGGTCATCTGGCGCACCATCTGTGATGAGAAATACCTCTTTTTTTAGTCCATTTGCGTTGGTGAAATGTCGCATACCCATAATGAGCGACAAATTTACCATATTATCGCTAGAAGCGATATTGTTTGCACTCACGCCATTTAGGGTATTTGCAAAATCTTGCGCATCATAAAAATTCCCTCTCTCGCTAAGTCGTATGTATGTAAAAGTTACGAGCGAGATTTTGGCAAACTGCTTGTTTCTATCGCCTAAAATATGCCCCCCCACAAATGGCGCGATGTCCTTTAGTGCGTTAATGTATGCACCCATCGATTTGTTGGTATTTAGCACGATTGCGACTTCTTTGGTGGGATTTTTGCTAAGGTAGATGTTAAAATCACCATCGCTAAAATGCGTGATTGTGAAGTGCTGATTTTGTGGGATATTTTTTATGGTTAGTGTGTCGCCATTTAGCGTGTAGAGTAGCTCTCTATCGGGGCTTTTGTAGAGATTTTGCGCTTCATCAAAAATCCCCCCAACAAGCAAATCATTATCAAAAATAATATTCAAATATAGGGTGTTTGGGTAGTTATTAGCGTCAATGGTATCGCCATTTTTTGCAAAAATTACGCTTTTTTGCGATCTTTGCAATGGGCTTTGTAGCATAGGTTGGCTTTGTGAAACTTGCGTAGTTGGCTTATGTTGCGGGCTTTGCGAATCTTTTGAAGTAGTCGCACTTTGTGGTTGATTTTGCGAAGTTTGCTGTGTTTGTGGATTTTGCAAATCTTGTGAAATCGGCTTATTTTGGGGATTTGCATTAGCAGCAGTTTTGTTTTTGGCACACCCAGCGCAATACATTGCAAAGCATATCAAGCATAGTAGAGAGAGTATTTGTTTAGAGAATTTCATTTTGTCCCCTTTATGTTTTTTGATTTTAATGCAACTTGAAGCGCGATTGGCTTCTAGCTTTTTAACACGATTTTAGGTAAATCTTAGATAAATTTATCCTTAAAATCCTTGCATTATGCCTAATTTTGACTACTTTATATAAAATGAAATAATCAAAATTTTTGTTTGATTTACTAGCTTTTTTATCTAGCTTTGTTTTATCTCATATAGCTACTTTAAAACAAAACAAAATCTAAATAAACCACGCAACATTAGACTTCCAAAAATCCTAGATAGATTCTTATAATGCCGATAAAAAGGGCGATAAGGACAAAACACCGCTTTTTATGCTTGTAAGATTACACAAATTATTGGATTTATCAAATAGATTTTAGTTAAAAAGCAAAATGTAGATTTATCAAATAATTTTAAGTTTCAAAAGGCTCAAAAAGGGCTGATATAGGGATTTGCAAGGCTTTTGAGAGTTTGTAGATATGCTCTAAATTAAAATGCTTGCCATAGCGGTTGTTTTCGCAATTTGAATAAAACGCTACAGATTTTATGCCTATCTCTAGGGCTAAGTCTAGCTGTGAGATTCCGCTTTTTTCGCGATAGTAGCGGACATTTGCAGAGACTAGCGCGTAAAATGAGGCGATTTCCTCATCGGTGGCATTGCTGAAGTTTTTTTGCATTATCGCTACCCCATAAATTTATCCTATGGGATTAACTTTACTAAGATAAAATCCTTTTTTACATATCCTATGGGATAAATTTATGGGGACAAAAAACCAAAAAGGAGTAAAAATGGCAAAAAAAGAGGCAAAATTAGAAAAACCTATATCACCAAAAATAACTTGGACAATAGCGGGAGGAATGATAGCGGTTGGAATATCGCCAATTTATTCATTTATATGGGGTAAATTTCCAGAATTAGGATTTTTTTATGGGCTAATGTTGGGTATGGTAGTAGTTGTAACGCTGTTTGGTGTTGTTGTATTTGATGAAAATACAAGAAATACGCTACTAAAAAGAATTGAAGCAAGACTTGGCGGTGTAGGAGCAATATTTCAAGATGAAAAAACAGAAAATCAAGAAGAAGGAAAAAGTTATGGGGCAGGTTTGTTTGTATTTGTTGCTGCATTGCTAGGTGGAATATTAGGACTGATATTTGGTTCATCAGCGATGGAGCGACTTAAAATGCTTGATTTAGAAGGTTATTTTCTCTACATAATGTTGGTAGTCGCAATAGTGGGGCTAACAATGGGCTACATAATAGATATTGATATAGATGAAAAAGAAAGTGAGGAAATGGATTCTGTATTAAACTTAGAGGGCGAGAAACAAGACACAAAACCTGATATAGAAAAAAAGAATATAGATGAAAAATGACAAAAAACGCTAAAACACTTTTGATACTACTTTGAAAAGGATTTAAAATGACAAGTTGGAAAAAGAAAATAAGATATTTTTTACGAGAAAGGGAATATAAAATTTCTTTAAAACAAAAGACAGCCCGCTATGTTTTTTTTGATTTTATAATGTGGTTTTTTAAACTTTTTATCTTTGCTTTTATTAGCATTTTTATCCTCAATGCTTGTGGCGATGTAGATAAAAAAAATAAAAAAACCACTGTTAAGGTTACAACTTCGATGGATATAAATCCTTTGACAAATCTACCTGAACATATAGTTGAAGTTCAATCCGTTGTAGATTCTATTAGGATAGAAAAAGTAATTGTTAATAAAGGAAATTGTAAAAGCGAAAAAATTGAAAAAAATCTTGGTTTTGGACAAAAAACTAAAGTTACAATAGGTATGATAAATATATTTACTAGCTTATTTAGCGGTTGTGAAATTTCAGATGTCGTAGAAATTGAAGTAGTTACAGATATGGGAAATTGGAAATTTGATTCTCGCGATGTTTTGTTTGGTTTTTGACTCAATCCACCTTAATATGTCAAGATTTTATACAAAAATTGCTGTCCAAATGGAATCAAAAAAGCGAATGTTTTGCTTCACTTAAAATTGCTTACTCTATGTTTAGCATAGCCTATTTACACGCCTTATGCGTAGCTATAAGCGTGGCGATATATTTTATTTCATCGCGTGAGTATAGCTTAACGCTTTTTTGCTAAAACCTTAAATTAAACAAAAATTCGTTAATTGATTTTGCATTCATAAAAATCGCTAGATTTTGTCGCAGAAGTGCCATTTTTAAAAGAGCTTGCCTCGTTTGCGTTTTTCTCGCTTAGGCAGGCATCTTGTTTTTCTAAATATTCTTTAAATTTTTGCACATCGGTTTTGGATTTTGGGACAAAATTTTTGATAGATTGTGGTTTATTGGCAATGCTAGATTTTGAGTTGCTAGCATATACGGGGGTTTTTGCGCATATTTGGCTAATACTTGCGGGGAGTCGCACTCCGCTAGCACTCATCGCGCATACAAACTCTTTGATTTTGGCATTGCTAATAATCATCGGCTTAAAGGCGTTTTCTTGCATACTTGCCATACCTAGTAGCACGCCACTTCGGCTAAAAAACGGACGCCCAAAAATGATTCTTTGCTCATTTTGTATCGGTAGCTCTATGGAGCTTGCCACTACCTTTCCTACGCGTAGCACGCTTATATCAGGGTTGTTAAAAGTCGTAGTAACGGTAAAATAATCGCTCGCTTGAGTGTAAGGCTTAGCAATATTGTAGGCGTTATTTTTCATAAGCCTTGCGTGATAAAAACTCTCTTCGCGGATATTGCAATAATCATCAGTGTATTGCTCCACTTCAAAAAGTGCTAGCCCACGCCCTTTGTCAAGGGCTTTTAGCCGAAGTTTGGCTATGCAGATGAGATTTCCCGCACTATCATCGCGCATTTTTAGGAGCATTTCTTTTGGGTAGGCAGAGGCATTATGCGCCAGCTCAGCAGAAGTCAAAAAGATTTTGTCAGGCAACAATAGCCCAAATCCGCTACGATAGCTACCATCATCAAAACTTACCATAGCAAGTCCTATGTAGCGGATCCACGGGAAACTTTTTTGCACTTCTTGGAAATCTTTTGGCAGGCTTGTTTGCATCACTAGCAAGTCTTGCAAGCCTTTTTTGGGGGCTGGGAGATTTAGGGATTTTGGCGTGTGGGTTGGGATTTTGGGAGGGGATTTTGGCGTTGGAGTTTGGGGGGCTGCTTGTGGCTCTTTTATCGCCTCAAATTGCTTGGCGATTTGGGATTTTTCTTTGGTTTTAGATTCTATTTTTGTCGTGGTAGAATCTGCTTTAGAAGCGGTTGGATTTTGTGAAGTAGCGTGCGAATCTAAGCGTGAATCCGCGTTTGCAAAACTCCCAAGTAGCACAAAAACAATTCCTAATAAAACAACCATATCAAATCTATTTTTAGTGCGCATATTCGTCCTTGAATCAAGCATTTTAAAACCACGATAATCAAACATAACCTAAGACAATCTTGCAAAAAGTCTTAATAAATATCTTTAAGCAAAATCGTAGGCTAGCAAAATCTTTTAATCGGGCTTAGTCGGGCTAAAATGTAGTCATTAAAACCCCGCTATTAAAATCTAGTTAAGGACAAAATCGGTAAAATACGCGTTGCTTTAAGCACTCTTTATCGCGCAAAAAAATAAAAAAGGAGCAAAAAATGAAAGAGATAAAGACATTTAACCCAAGCAAAGAGGAGCTAGAATCCTACCAAAAAGCAAAGATTAGCACGAGCAAAGGCGATATTATTATTCGCTTTTTTGGGGAGGCTGCACCTCAAGCAGTTAGCAATTTTGCTTCATTAGCAAGTAGCGGATTTTATGATGGTTTATTGTTTCATCGCGTGATAGCGAGATTTGTAGCACAAGGTGGCTGCCCAAAAGGCGATGGCACGGGGGGTCCTGGATATGCTATCAAATGTGAAGTGGCAAATAATCCACACAAACACAAAAGAGGTGCGCTATCTATGGCACACGCTGGACGCGACACGGGAGGAAGTCAGTTTTTTTTATGTTTTGTGGATTTGCCACATTTAGATGGAGAGCACACGGTGTTTGGTAGCATAGACGCGGAGGATAAAGATAGCTTTGAAGTGCTAGATAGTCTAAAGCAAGGCGATAGTATTGTGCATATTGAGATTTTGAGTGAATGAGTCTAGCTAGCAAAAATGTGGAGGGGAAACAAATAAAATGTGTAGCAAATAAAGCAAGATAAAGCGTAGATAATATTTATAAGCATTGCTTATAAATATTCTAAGAATCTTTAGAGAATCTAAAATATCTTAAAAACGCCTAGCAATCACTTAAAAAAGTGCATAAAAAAACCTAGCCTAAAATCTTAAAAGATTCTAAGCTAGGTAAAAAAAACTAAAAAAGACTAAAATTTATTTAGCTTCTTCTGTCTTAGCTTCAGTTGCTGGAGCTTCTGTGGTAGCTTCTGGAGCTGGTGTAGCTTCAGTTGCTGGAGCTTCTGTGGTAGCTTCTGGAGCTGGTGTAGCTTCAGTTGCTGGAGCTTCTGTGGAAGTAGCTTCTTGTTTTGGTTTGTCATCGCCACAACCTGTAAACAATACGCCTAGAGCCGCTACAAATGCAAAAAGAGCCAATTTTTTCATGGGATTCTCCTCAAAAAATGAAATAGAACTGAAGTTATAACATAAAAAAGGTTAATCAATCCAAATAAATTTGCGAAATATTTGTATAAAAAACTCATATTTTGTTAATTTTTCTATAAAATACTCCAAAATAGCTTTGACAAGACACATTTGCATAAGCCAAGCCTAAAACCAAAATAAACCCCCACAAAAAGCCAACCACACCATAAAACAAACACACCAAAAAGGAGCAACAATGCAAAATCTAACTATCATAAACCTAGATGCAAAGACTTTAGGCGGAGCAGATTTAAGCGAGCTAAACAAGTATGGCAACTACATAGAATACCCCACCACCACTTATGCCCAAACCCTAGAGCGAGCCAAAGAAGCAGATATTATCCTCACAAATAAAGTCGTTTTAGATAAGTCGATTTTAGAAAATCTACCAAACCTAAAACTCATCTGTGTAACCGCCACAGGCACAAATATCATCGACACTGATTACGCTACTTCACGCGGAGTCAAACTAAAAAATGTCGCTGGATACTCCACCCTAAGTGTCGCGCAACATACGCTTACTCTAGCCCTAGATTTTCTTAGTCAAATGCGCTACTATGATAGCTATGTCAAAAGTGGCAAATGGTGCAAAAGCGATATTTTCACTCATCTAGGCGCGGGCAGAGAATCTCTAGCAGGCAAAAAATGGGGAATCATAGGGTTTGGCAGTATTGGGCAGAGGGTAGCGCATTTAGCAAAAGCATTTGACGCACAAGTGTGCTACACCTCCACAAGTGGCAAAAATGACAATAAAAACGCAAAAAAAGTCGAGCTAGATGAGTTGCTAAAAACAAGCGATATTATCTCTATCCACGCCCCGCTAAATCCCGCGACAAAAAACCTCATAGATTCTAGTAAGATTGCCCTGCTAAAAAAAGGCGCGATATTGCTAAATCTAGGACGAGGCGGAATCGTAAGCGAAGAGGGCGTAGCAAACGCGCTAAAAAATGGGGCGGATTTTTACTATGGCACAGATGTGCTAGAAGCAGAGCCTATGAGGGAAAATCACCCATTTTTAGATTTTGCAAATGAAATTTCTAATCGTTTAATCATCACGCCACATATCGCGTGGGCTTATGGCGATTCGCTAAAAGAACTCGTGCGACTAAGCATAAAAAATGTCGTTGATTTTGTGGAACATAACAAATAAACGCCACTTAAAGCATTTGTCAAATAGATTTTAGTAAATCGCTTAAAATCTATCTAGCAAAACCTAAAAACTCCACACCAAAATCTAGCAAATAAAAAATCTAAAAAGAAGCCAAAATGAAACGACTTTACCAAAGCAGTGCCAATCTTGACAAGCGAGCGATTAGCAAGTTTTTGCTAAGCGAAGAAATCCTAATGGAAAATGCCGCAACCGCGCTAGCCTCGCTCATCTCACGCATAACGCACAAACAAAGCGTAATCACCATAGTATGTGGTAGCGGGGATAATGGAGGCGATGGATATGCGCTAGCACGCAGGCTAAAAGGCGACTATCTAGTGCGCATCTATGAGGCAAAAGAGCCAAAATCTACTCTTTGCAAACTCCAAGCCCAAAGGGCGCAATTATGCGGTGTGCAGTGGATAAAAAAGATTTTGCCCTGCGATGTGGTGGTGGATTGTTTGTTTGGGAGCGGGTTTGGCGGGGAACTAGATAGCGCGTTTATCACTCTTATTAAGCAAATGCAATCTTGTGCGCGGGTAAAAATCGCGTGCGATATTCCAAGCGGAATAGATATAAGCAATGGTTTTGATGCGCGGATAAAAGAGGCTTTTAAGGCGGATTATACGCTTAGTATGGGTGCGCTAAAAGTGGGACTTTTTAGCGATAATGCAAAAGATTTTGTAGGCGAAGTTTTAGTTGGGGATTTGGGACTAGCTAGTAGCGAGTATGAGGTGCAAAGCCCGTTTTTTTTGCTAGAAAAAAGCGATTTAGCCCTGCCAACTAGAGATAAAAAAGCCGTGCATAAGGGGGATTTTGGGCATATCGTGTGCGTGTGTGGAGAAAAGATAGGAGCTAGTATCTTAGCGTGCAAAGCCTCTCTAAAAATGGGCGTTGGCAAAGCTAGTTTATTGCCTGCTAAATGCCTTAGCACTCAAGAATCTAGCGATGATTCTACAAAGCAAACAAATGTAGAATCTAGCAAAGATTTTGCGCTAGATTCTACCCAAATGCGCGAAGTCATCGCTACAAACCCTGAAATAATGCTTGATTTTGTCCTGCCAAATCATAAATGCGTGCTAGTGGCAGGAATGGGGCTAGGATTTTCTAGTGCGCAAAATCCTAATTCGCTTGATAAAAGCACATTTGGCACAATACATAAAAATACCCAAAATGCCATAAAATCCGCGCTAAAAGATTGCGCATTTGGGCTTTTTGATGCGGATATGTGCTATGCGGAAGTATTGTGCGAAATCTTAGAGGATTCTACATTGCAGGGCAAAGTCGTGCTTACCCCGCACCCAAAAGAGTTTGCAAGTCTTGCAAGCATTTGTGGGATTTTGCAAGCTACTAGCCCCTCTGCTGACATAGAAGAAGTGGTGGCAAATCGCTTTAGCCTTGCGCTAAAATTTAGCCAAACCTATCCACAGGCTACCTTGCTACTAAAAGGTGCAAATACCATAATCGCAAATCAAGGCAAAATCTACATAAACCATCTAGGTAGTCAAGCCCTTGCCAAAGGAGGCAGTGGCGATGTGCTTTGCGGGGTGATCGCAGCATTTTTAGCGCAAGGATTTTCCCCGATAGATTCTGCTATAAATGGCTCTCTTGCTCACGCGCTCGCCTCTCATAAAGAAAAAAACTCCTACGCGCTAACTCCGCTAGGGCTTATAGAGCATTTGGGGAATCTATAAATGACAAATATTTCTCAAAGTAAATCCGCGCAAGAAGCTCAAAATACGCAAAATAGCGTGCAAAATCTACAAAAACTCTACGAACTCTATCTTAACAAATCTTTTGGAGTGGAGTTTATCGCCCAAGATACCCCACGCATAGTGCCTAGCAAACAGCTAGAATCTAGCCTAAACCAGCAAATCAAAAGCTGCCATCTCTGCGCTAGGAGCAAGCTAGATACACCAAAGCTAGATTATGTGCGAAATGATAGTGTGGTGGCGTTTGTGAGTGAATTTGCTATGGGCGATATGACAAATCCACCAAAATCACATTCTGTAATGCCATTTTTATTTGACTCCAAAGGAGCGCAAATGCTCCAAAATATCGCGCAAAATGTATTTAAAACCGAGTGTTTTAGTATATTTTCACTTCTAAAATGCGCTACCAAACAATCCACACAAGAAGAAATAACTTCTTGCAAACCCTACCTCATCTCTCAACTATCACAAAGCCCCGCTAAAGCTGTAGTGCTTTTTGGAGAGGTAGTGTGCGAAGCGGTGCTAGGGTTAGATTTTAGCCACAAAGGCGTAGTGCTAGATTTGCTAGGCAAAAAAACAATCGCTACTTACTCGCTGCCCCAGCTCCTGCGAAATCCATCGCTAAAAAAACAAACCCTAGAGCATTTGCAAGCCCTACTTGCCAAAATCGCGTAAAGTTATGTCATTGCTTAGGCATTGCTAGAGTTAATGTAAAAACAGATTTTCTTAGCGATTTTATATATGATTTTGCCTTTTGGCAAACCAAATTTTTAAGTGTTTTTTACTCGGCAATGCGTTTTTATTGCGCTGCTTGCGTTAGTAGCGTGGGCAATGTTTGTAGCCATTTTTAGCCTTGTCGCATTTAGCACAATCAAAAATATAGAATTTTTCTATCTTTTCTTAAGCATATTAACGGCATATTAACTGAATTTTTGATAAAGTCTTATCCAATCTATCTAGCCATTTTTTGATTTTGCTATGTTTTTTAGTAGATTTTAGCTCTCTAAAATCCACATAAAAAATATGCAAAAATTTGTGGTGATGATGAGAAATCTACTTCAAAAGGACTTAGTATGTTTATGACTACTAAAAAGCTTCTAGCTTTGGCATTTCTAGCGGTGTGTAGCCTTGCATTTGCAAAGGACTATGAAATCAAAATGCTTAACAAAGGCGCGGAGGGACCTATGGTATTTGAGCCAGCGTTTGTGCATATACAGCCCGGAGATACTATTACCTTTGTGGCGACTGACCCTACGCACAATGCGCGAAGTGTGGTAATCCCAGCAGGTGCAGAGAAGTTTCAAACACCACAAACAATGATGAGAAACAAGGGTGAAAAATTTACTATCACGCCAAAAAAAGAGGGCGTGTATGTCTATGAGTGCATACCACACACACCTATGGGTATGGTAGGGGTTTTTCAAGTAGGCAAAGCGACTAATATGTCTCAAATCAATGATGGAATCTTTAAGCAACCAAAAGCAAAAGAGCGACTAGGCAAATATATCCAGCAAATCAAAAAATAGCTTGAATATAGCGCGTTTTGTCGGCGTTTTGTATTCTCTGTAAAATCGCCTTTAGCGATTTTACTCCCACTACTTAGAATCTATAATCTTGTTGTAAGCAAAATCTATTAGATTCTAAGTGGCTAGATTTCTTTTTATTGTTTTTTGGATTTTGCTAAATCCCTCAAAAAATAGCTTGTTATGTTTTTTCTTTCAACGATTTTTGTAAAAAATATTGATTTTCAACAATCCTTGCAAAATCTTTATAAAACCCCCTTGCGAATAATCTAGCTTTCTAACGCTTTTTTTAACGCCTATCTCGCCCTTTGATTTCAGCGATAGCCTCTACGACTATACCTATGACAAGGTTTAGCACCATATAACTTATGATGATGATAAAGCTTACAAAAACTATCCACGCATAAGGATACACCGCCATTATCGGCAGTGCCACCATAGATCTCCAGCCATCAAGCGTCATCACTTGAAATAGCGTATAAAAACTTACCCCAAGATTGCCAAAAAACTGCGGAAATGCCTCGCCAAAAAGATTGACACATAGCACGCCATACATATAAAAAAATACCAAAATCAGCACCACAACGCTAGCAAGGCTAGGCAGAGTGTGGAGCATTGCTTCTGTGATAAGGCGCATTTGTGAAAAAATCGACACAAGTCGTAGTACGCGAAAAATCCGCAACGAGCGCAAAATACTCATCTCACTTTCCACCAATAAACTAACTGCTACGATGATAAAATAAAATAGATTCCACCCTCGTTGATTTTTGTCGGTAAAAAACGCAAGCCCAAAGGCAAAAAGTCGCAACGCTAATTCAATAGAAAAAATCCCTAGACAGATTTTATCAATAATATTTAGCACAAAGCCAATGCCACTAAAATCTTGCAAATACGCAGAAGTCTATAGCCCAAGCGCAATAGCATTTAGCACGATAATAAAGCCAATGATAAAAGTGTAGGTTTTGGTGTCAAAAAATTTAGCTAAAATCTTTTTAGCATTGCACATTTGCCGACACATTTTACACCTTTAGATTCCTGTGCTAGATTTTATAATTCCAAACTTTGTTTGCAGGATTTTGCCCTGTGTTTTGGTTGCTTTTATGTTTTTAATGCAATATAAATTTTTGTATGACATTATAAAAAGTGATTAAACTAACCTTGCAAAAGCCTATCCACACAATATCTAGCCTTATTAAAATATTCTTTTTCTAGCGCAATATTTTTTGACTAATATATCACTAATTTTTTCAAATATTGGCATCATTAGAGCCGCTCCTCTTTCTTCATCGTCATCATACTCATCAATATCAATTTCAAATTGTTCATATAATTCTTGCACAACCTCCGCAACTTCATACATATTTGCGCTAATAGTTCTCTCTATATAATTAGTTAAAAACAAACGCGTATAAAAAGAAAACATCAAGTCATCGGTATCATTTATATTCATAGCATTTTCCAAAGCAATATTTACAAAAAAATCCACTTGTGGCTCATTGTCAAATACTTCTCGTAACCCCTCTGCTAAAACATTTAAAATAATTTCCTCATCAATCCTTCTTCGTTGCATTTCAAGCCCAAGTAATGCAACGCTATAAATCAAAAATTCTCTTGTGGCAACATCATTTTGTAGTCCAATGACATTTAATCGCTCAATTTGTTCTCGCATTTGTATTGTAACACTTGCAAGGAATTTGCAAACCTCTTCTCTTACCTGCTCCGAAGCATTTTTTTGTGAAAAACTTGTGTTGCCACTTGTCAATAAGTCAATAGCTATGCCAGCCAACCCCATAACTGTTTTTGTGTTTTTGGAGCTTCTTAAATATTGTATCAATCTATCTTGGTGTATTCGCTTAAAAATACTATCCGCTTGCACCACGCCATCATATTCTTGCTTGCCATCTGCATTAGAATCCATCTTCCTAATTTTTATTGTTTCTTGCAATGTCTCTAGAGAACTTAAGAAAGGGGATAATTCATCATAGTCTATGCTAAAAGAACCAAATTTTTTACCATTTATTACAAGCTTTGACATTCCTGTAAAAGTCTTTTTTAGTTCGAGTGTTTTTATGTTTTTTATTTCTATGCTTTCTGGTGATTCGTAGCTCTCTTTTGCAAATAAATAGTCTCGCGTAACGACTATACCATCTTTTGCACTACCAAACATTGTGTCATCTAATAAAAAAAGTATATCATCATAAGATATTGAGTTGTCGCAATAAGAAGATATTGCATTTAGCCCTTTTTGATAGGTAATATCTGGTTTTAGTTCGACTTCCATAACAAATCCTTTTAAGAGAGTTGAATAGTATAAGCAGTATTAACCGCAAACATAAAACTATGTAAGATTGTAGTTATTATCAAAAATCCGTCCTCACAATCCCCATAATCATTTCTTCAAGTTGCTGACTCGCTTTTAAATATTTTTCTAATATTTCTATCTGTTTATCAAGAGATTCTATGTATTCTTCCGCATTTGATTTGAATCTTTTTCGAGATAATTGTTCCTCCCAAAAATTTGAGTTGCGTATTGCATTTTTCATAGATGTTTTAGCTGTTTTCTCTAATTTTTCAGCTTCGTTCATTGATACATCTAGTTGGCGTTCTAACTCATCAATCTGTTTTCTTAAATCTTGTCCAATACGCACCAATTCCGCTGATTGTTCCCCATTTAGCAACTTGACTGCACAACTTAGACCACCACACGGCAATCTAGGATTATTGCCATAGTAGATTCTTTCAATGCTATTTACCAAAGAAGCACTCCTATATTCTTTTTCTCTCATTGTTTGTGCTATGTCTGCGACTTTACCATCTGTAACATAAGTCAGCAACAAATATACAGACAACAATGTAACACCTAGTATGACAAGTTTTTGCAAATTACCCATTCTAACCCCGCTTGAATAAAAAAGATTTTCTTATTTTACTGCCCCCCCCCCCTTAAACTATACTTAAAAATCTATGCTAACTCAAAAAAACTGCAAAAAAAATGAAGTTTTTTTAAACTTCATTTCTCATAAAAAAGCCTTAATCTATTACTGTGTTGATAAAAATAAGCATATTATTCAACATTAAAAACCTTGGCTCAATCCAACTTAATCTCACATAAATGAGTCTTAAGTTATGATTGTGTCGATTGCACAAGATAAAAAACAAGTATATCACCACATAATAAAAACCTTTGCAAGAATTTAAGAGGCTAAGAGAATCAAAAACAAGATAGATTTTAAAAAAAGATTCTTAAATATGTTTCTACTTTGCTTACACTCGTAGCTTTGCAAGAAGTCTTGATATTGAGGCTGCTAAAATTGCAAAATTAAGCAAAATTTCTCGCCAAAGTGTCAATAAAATTTGCAAAAACATTAAAATCTTAATCACAAAAGAATGTGAGAAAATATCTAAATTAAATGGCGAAATAGAGATTGATGAAAGCAATCTTTTGATATAGATTTTGGGTGCTAAAAGAGTGAGAGGCAAAAGAGGGCAAAGAGAATTTTTTGCTTCACTTAAAAGAAGCAGAATTTAGGTATAATACCCAAATTAAACAGCAAGATTTGTATAAAATCTTACTAAAAATGATAAGAAATCAACCGCTTAAGTTGTTTTGAGCCTCCTTTTTTATATAACTTTCACCAATTTATTTAACTCCTTATTTTTATGATTATTGACAAAAAGTGTTTTTTGGTATCAAAACGCCAGAATACAAAAAAACGAACATTAAACAAGGCGTTTTTAAGGATTTGAAGTAAGTGTGGTTAAGATGAAATGAAGTTAAGTAATTGTGTGTTGTCATTGCGAGCGCAATTTATTGCGCGTGGCAATCTACTTGCTACAAATTGTCATACTGAGGTTTCGCTAGAAGCCGAAGTATCTCTAGATTTTAGATTTTAATAAAGAGTTACTTCGTTTCGCTTAAGTATGACAAAAACCCACCCCCAAACCCCCTCGTGCTAAGGGAGGGGGATTATGTGGATTGCCATGAATCTGCTACGCAAATTCTCGCAATAATGCAAATCTATTGTCATTTGAGCACAGATTCTTTGTGATATTGAGCGAAATATCTCAAACTTTTATTTGCCATTACTTTAAAATTTTACAAGAAGTCAAAATCTCGATTTTGTGCTACTTTTTGGATACTTCGCTTTGCTTAGTATGACAAAAAAAAGTTTTGGGGATAATGGATTGCCACGCTCGCGCTTACGCACTCGCTCGCAATGACTGATACCCACCCCCAAACCCCCTCCGCAAAGGGAGGGGGGAACAAGTTAATTCAAACTCCGCAAGGGAGGAGGAAAAGTGTGGAATTATCATCCGCAAGGGAGGGGTTTATGTGGATTGCCACGAGATTTTTGACAAACCCGCATGCAATGACAAGTTTTTGATAATACACAATATGAAAATCCTTACAATGACTAAAAATTCAATCTAACTTCATTTGTGTTATGGATTTTTATAGATTTAGTGAGAATCTACAAACGCCTTTAATGCCTTTATAAAATCATTTGGCAGATAAAAGCAAGTCTCTTTAGATTCTAGCAAAATCGCTACTTGAGAAGTGTGGGCTTGACATAGCTTTTTGCCATCTAAATCCAAAAATGTATATTTAAGTCTAAAAAAGCATTCAAATTCTAGCAATTCTACTTCTATGCAAAAGCGTTGATTAAACTCTAATGGAGCGATAAATTTAGAATCTAGCTTTACGATTGGCAGGGCAAATCTAGCCTCTTTCATCGCTAGATAATTAAACCCCAATTCATCTAAAAATCTACACCTTGCCATTTCCATATATCGCACATAATTCCCGTGCCACATAACCCCCATAGAATCCACATCGAAAAACTCCGCAATAAAATGATATGTTCGCTTGAGATTTGTCATCGTTTGAGCCTTTTGGTGCGTTTTAGATTTATGTGGATTTTGATAAATCACTTGACAAAATCTTGCTTGTCAAAATCATTTTGTCCAAAATCCGCTTGCAAAGACACCCTAGATTTGCTACCCGTTTTTCTTACTAAACATTCAAACTTTTCTCTGCTATCAAAAAAATCTTTTGCAAACATATTTTTTGCGCTTTTAGATTTTCTTATGCCTATGATATTTACGACTTTGTTTGCGCCCAGTGTGCTTGCTTTTTTTGCAAGGGATACAAGTGCTTTTGCTAGTGCCATTTGGCAGGAATATTCGACACTTAAAGAGTTAGAAAACGCGCGTTTATGTCGTTTGGTTATTTGTAGATTTTGTGAGATGATGTGGGTGTCTTTGCCACTATCTAGCCCGAAGCGAAATTCGATATTATTTGGCAATGTTGATTTTACCTGCTCGCTATGCAGAGCCTTTTGCAAGTCAAAGTAGTGCAATTCACTTTTTGCATTTAGGCAAGATAATAAACTATTTAGACACCATAAAATAAACGCTATTCTTGGTAGATTTTTCATCTTGTTTTCCTTGTCTTTTGGTATGCTAATCTTACTTGCCAAATGAACTTTTTAGCGTTACTTTGACATCTAATGCACGAACTAAGCATTCATAAGTTTGCGCGCTATTGCTAGTTAGGCTTACGATATGTAGCGCGGAGTTGCCACCTGCTTGTTGGGCTTGTTGTTGGATTTTGGTTAGCGCGATGACAAAGGCATTATCACACGCCTCTTTGATACTATCAAAATGTTTTAGCGCGTTTTTGTGATTTACTTGCGCAAAACCTGCGACAAGCTCTTTATCTCCTGTATTTCCTAGCCCGAAATAAAGCTCTATTTTTGGCGTTAGTCTAGCGTTTGCCTCATCGCTTTTTAGGGCATCTGCGATGCTGTATTCTTGGTAATGCTTTGATTTACCTCGTTTTTCTTTTTGTGCGCCTGATTTTGCTATTACAAACGCGCTAGGTGCTAGCACGCCACATAAAACAAGACTTATGATAAAAGATTTTAGCGATTTTTGCATTTTTACTCCTTTTTTTTGCCCATTTTGGTAGATTTTAGAAATTATACTAAAAGCATTTCTATGCAGCAAAAAAATCATAGAAATTAAACCACGATTTTGGATTTGCTACCGCTCTTTTTTGTAGAGAAGTTACATATTTTTGTGCTAGCTCTCTTACTTGCGACTCTTTGGATAGGCTAGATTTATCGCGCATAAATTTTACAGGCTCTTTGCTGATATTTTCTAGCTCGATTTGGTATTTGCCATTGATTTTTTCACACCATAGCATTGAGATTTTGACATTTAGCAATCCTGCTAAAAAAAACGCGCCTTGCGGGAAATAGCAGGGCTTGCCTAAAAAATGAAATTTCGCATTTTTGCCCCTGCTTATAAACCCATCTTGTATGGCTACCCTATCGCCCATAATGCCGATATTTACCCCATTATCAAGCAAATCTTTGATTTGCAACAAAGAATCCATATCCAAATTATCCACAAGGATTATGCTTTGATAGGATTTTGGGAGAGAGTTTGTGGTGGGGTTTTGGCTATTATTGTGGCATTCTTTGTCTTTGCTGATATGTCGCAAAAGCGCGATAAAATCTTTTGCGATTTTTTCATACATTAGTATGCTTAGAGGGATTTTGCCCATTTCACCCATTTCGTTGCGCAACGCCCTGCAAACCTCGATATTGCCAAAATGGCTAACAACCAAAATCTGCCCTTTTTTAGATTCTGCATTATTGTTTGTTGGCATTAGCTCATTTTTTATGAAATCCATATTGATGATTTCTATGTCTTTGTGGGACATTTTGCCTAGCCAAGAGGCGATTTTATCGCATATCGCACTTCCAAATTCATAAAAATTGCCATAGATTTGCCATTGTCTTTGTAGCCACGATTTTGGCTTAAGCCTTGTTTGCGGATTTTGGCTTGTGATAAAATCCTCTAAATTCTCATAAAATCTAGCGATATTTCGCCGCTCATTTGGCGAAAAAATAAAATACACGCTCGTTACAAACGCTATGCAGAGTTTTAAAATCGGGCGCAAAATCGGGTGGTAAAAAACACTTACAAGCACCAAAGTAACCTTTAGCCAAAATCTACCCGCACATTCATTTTTGTTATACCATTTTTGAGAATTTTGCCATTTTTGCGAACTTTGACATTTTTTAGACGGATTTTCATCTTTGTGTGTCGTGTTATTTGATAGATTTTGCCCTTTTGGGATTTTTAGATTTTGTAGATTTTTGCTCATTTTAGCACTCATTTTGGGGTTGATTTTTTAGTAGCACTTTTCCGCTAGAGCAGATTTTATCATTTGCATAGAGGCTAAAATCTAGCCGATTTTGACTGCACACTAATTCTAATCTAGCCATATCACAAGGACGCAAAAATGCTGAAAATTTCACGCTTTGGATTTGACTTATGGATTCTAGCTTTATGCCTAAATGTTTGCTCGCATTTTGCAGGGCAAATCCTATCTCGACAAATCCCGGGACAAGCGGAAAACTACTAAAATGCCCATCAAAATAAAAACACCCCTCATCAATATAACTTTCTAACACGCAAGATTTTATCTCACTAGAAGCGCAAGTTTTGCTAGATTGTATTTGCATTTTTGGCTTTTTACCTTGCATAATCCTAAACTCTGGCACGACTTTTTCCCTAGCGCACATCTCAAAATCTTTTAGCGTGATTTTGCCCTGCGCGTTGTATGGCATTTTAGAGCGGATATAAAAATACCTAAGCGCACTTACAAGCGAGGCAGATTGTCCTAAAAAGGCAGAATCTAGCAGGGGTTTTAGCGCGGATTTTATGCCTTTTTTGCCTGAGATTCTAAAGGCGTTTTTGCCTTCATTCGTTAGTGTGATTATCGCGCTTAGGCGGTTTTGTCCTTTTAGCACGCCTACGCGGGCATTTTCTATAAAGCTATGATTTTTTAAAATCGATTCTACAAAATCAAGGCTTATCCGCACTTCATTTAGCTTAATAATCCTATCATATCGCCCCAAAAGCGTAAAAACTACCTCTTTAGCGTTATTGTTGTCATAGATTTTTGCACAATCATTGCTAAGAAACTTCGCATTTTCCCCTTCAAAACTATCAAGCCAATCGCTAGAAATAACAAGCCTCTGCGTAGAATCTAGCTCCAATCTCACAGGTGGAAACGCATAAAAAGTGCTAGATTGGTTTTGGATTTTGTCTATGGCATTGACAGTGGTTTTGCTATCTTGATAGCCTATGACGCCTGTTTCGCTACTGCCATAGATGGAGATAATGTTTTGTAGCGTTTGTTTGTTTGCGTTGAATCGTTTTTGTAGCCCATCTCTTGTGTGGCTATCTAGTGGCGAGCCAGCACAGATGATGATTTTGGGGGATTTTATATGGCTGATTTCATCTTTTAGCATTATCTCTAGCACGGTTGGTGAGGCTAGCAAGATGGCGTTTTTGTGCGTGTTTAGCACTTCTACTAATAGATGGTGAGATAAAATCTGCTCTTTTAAAACCACTCCTCCGCACACTAAAGGCAAAAATACCTTAAAAGTAAGCCCAAATAAATGTCTATGCGGAATCGCTCCTACAAATACAACTTCGCTCGTGCTTTTGCCATTTTTTGTAATGTCATTAAGCCTAAAAAATCCTGCTAAAAATTTCGCTTCACAAATCATTTGATATAGATTTTTTGCGATAAATTTTGGCTCGCCACTACTCCCTGAAGTTTGGATAAAAAATTGCGCATTTGATAGAGAAATATCTGTGCTTGCAGTGTGGCTTATTGATTTTTGCGGGTTTAGTGATTCTTGTTTTAAGTGTTTTTGCTTGCCCCCCCCCATTTTAGATTTTTGCTATATATATTATCATCTAGCAAAAACATATCATTTGTGCTTATTTGAGGGGAGTTTAGCAAATACGGGGTTTTGCGGGCTAAAAGTATGCCAAAAAAGCTAGCGACAAAATGATATGTATCATCTAAAAATAAGCCTATTTTATCTTGCGAAATATCGCTCAAAGCATAAGCGATTTGCATAGAATCATTTTGCAAATCTTGCAAGTTTTGATGAGATTTTGTATGAGCGCAATCGCTAAATATGACTTTTTGATGAAAATGTCTAAACATTATCTAGCCTTTTTAGTTTTGTTATGTTTTTTTTAGGAAGTAAAAAAACATATCGATAAATCCACTCTATGCCAAAAAGTAGCCCCAATGCCACATAGCAGATTCCGCCACAAAATACACTCCACAAAAATTTATCCTCAAAGCAGGCTAAGACAAACGCCACACAAGCACAAAATCCAAAATAGCTAGCCCAAATCTTTGTAAGCGTGCGCGTGTAAGGCACAAGGTAACAGCGCACTTCGTTTGGCAAATCGCTAGCGCGCTTTACGCCGTGCGAGATAAGGGCAAATCTAGTAATAATCGCCTCATCTCTAAGGCTAAAGCTAAATGCAACTAAAAGCAAGACATACACCGCTACGGGATAAAAATATGCTAACTCCACCCCAAAGCTATGCAATGAAAATATCTTTTGCAAAAAAAGCAGTGTAAAAAGCACGCAAAAAATCAAACCAAAAATCCAAAATCTATTTTTTGCCCTAAATCCTAAAAACGCTTTTATCCCCCACGCAAATGCTAAAGCACACATTACGCTAGAAACGCTAAAATCGATATATTCCCCAAAATATAGCGCAAATGGATAGCACACACTTAATGCTACAAATGCCACATTAAACGCTACTAAAGCATATTTTTTCATATACGCGCTTGGTAAAAAAACTAGATTTTAAGATTTTGCGTTTGCTAGAAGCTGTTTATGGACGATTTGGATAATGTCTTGCAGGGTTTGGACTTCTTTAAAATCTGGGGCTTCCATACGATAGCCTGTTTTTTTGCGGATAAAATCAAGCAAATCAATCGCATCAATACTATCAATCTCTAAATCATAATAGATTTTCGCCTCTGGCGTGATTTTTGCCTCATCGATTTCAAATAGCTCAATCAACGCGTCTTTTAGAATCTTAAAAATTTCTTGTTGCTCCATTTATGCTCCTTTTTGTTATTGTTTGGATTTAGATTTTGTATTATTTGGTTTGCTCTGCGATATATGCAGAGAGGCTATCTATGCTATAAAAAATCTCTTTTAGATTCCCCTGTTTGCTATCTAGCTTTAGCCCATATTTTTTTTGGATAGCTAGCCCTAGCTCTAGCGCATCGACACTATCAAGCCCTAAGCCATTATTTTCCGTGCCAAATAACGCGCTTTTTTCATCAATATCACTAGGCTTCATATCGGGCAAATTTAGGGCTGTGATGATTAGCTCTTTTAGCGCATCTTTTAGTGTTTGTAGGTGGTTTGGTTGCATTTATGCTCCTTGTTAAGTTAGTGATTTAGCGAATGATATAGATTGCTTAGAGTTTCGTGTAAATATCGCACACGCATAGAATCTACCCTATCTTTTTCAAACTCATCTAGTGTGATTTGCGCTTCTAAAGATAGCTCATATCGCAGTGTTTGAGTGGTGGTATTATACCATTTTGAATCTTTTTGCAAACTTTTTGGGGACATTTTGATAAAAATCGCGCTTAGATTTTTCGCGCTATGAATGGCTATGTAGCTAGCAGCTTTATGCAAAATGATTTTGTCTTTTGTGCGCGTGCCTTCAGGGAATATCAGCAAAGATTCGCCCATTTTTAGCGCGTCTATGCTTTGGCGCAATAGTTCCTCATTTGCGGTGTTTAGGATATATCCGCTTGCTTTTATCGCTCCAAAAAGAAAGATATTTTTTGCTAAAGATGCTTTTATCACACAATTTATACGCGGGATATGCGCAATAAGCAAGACTACATCTAGCAAAGATGGGTGGTTTGCGATGATAATCTCGCTAGGATTTCCAACATTATCTAGGGTTTTTGTCTTGCTAGATTCTGTCTTGCTTAGTTTTTTGCTAGATTGTAGTTGGCTAGATATGGTGAAGCGATATTGCAATCGCTTAGAAAAACACAAAATCCACAAAAACAATCTCCACGCGTATCGCACCAAATCACGGCTAAAATACTGCACTTTTTTGTAGCGATGAAGTCTTAGCAAAATAAGCGGGATAAAGATTAGGTTTCCACACCCACAAATAATCCCAAAAATCCCAAACGAAAAACTTGCCACAAAAAACCTGCAAAATCTATCTAATGCGTTGTTTGCAGTGTTTTTGATTTTCATAAAAATATATGTTAGATTTTGCATTTTGGTGTTTTTTTTTGTATATTTAGATTTTGGTTATATGCCATTTAAAAATCATAGAATCATTTTCTTTTGGCAGTATGCAATAAGAAAAACTTTTTGCAGAATCTAGCGCATTTATGGCACTCAAAAAATCTAGCTCGCTTGTGATGATTTCTAGGGAGTCGTGTTTGTGATTATTGGCAGGTTTATTGTCGTGGGTTATTTCTAGCGTGGCGTTGTATGTGGGATTTTGTGGATTTTGGTTTGTTTGGTTTTGTCTTGGCAGGCTTATTTTTAGGGCTAGGAGTAAAAATGGTGGCTCGTTTGTAGAGATACTTTGCAAAGGGGGTTGTTTTTGGTTTTCTTTGTAGCAGTTATACGCTTCGCACAATCCCTCATAATAGCTTAGCACAAGGACTTCATCTATGTGATTAGCAGAATCTTTTAGCTTTGTGTAGGCGTTTATTATGCCGTATTCTAGGCTTGGGTTTGCGCTTATCGCGCTTATTTCGGCATTGTTTTTTGTGGCGATTGCTAGCAGGGCTGGAGTGGCGTTTAGCACGGACATAGAAAAGCTAGTAGGCGATAGCAAGTAGCTATCTTGCAAATTTAGTAGCATATCAAAACAGCGATTTATCTCGCCCAAAGTAGAGCTAAAAACGATTGGCAGAGATTTTGTCGGTGTAGATTTTGGCTTATTTGTATGCTCCTGTGGCGATAAAAGGCTAAAGACACATTTGCTAGCATTGCTAAGCCTCCTGCGCTCTAAGGGCGGCAAGTGCGACAAATGAAAATCTTGTTGGTAGGATTTTAGCGAATCTATGGAAGTAGCAAGATTTTGTTGATTAGATTTTTGGCATACAAAAGCATCTAAATTGACATTTGGCGAGATAATGGCGTGGATATTTGTCATTTGTAGGCTAAGTGTCATAGATTTTTGTTTTTGTGCTTGCATTGTGTTAGCCTTAGGAAGTTTAAGATGGGGCGCAAATAGGGCGTAAAAAGCGGTTAGATTATATCATACATTGAATTGATGATGTGCATTTTTTATTTTATATGTTATAATATGCGCTTTATGCGCGTTTGTTGTGGATTTTATGTTGGGATTTGAGCTTTTTTAGGAAGTGGCTAGTTTTGATTTTGATAGAGAAAAAGCTAGCAAGCCTAAACATTTTGGTAGATTTTGGTTTTGGGGTATTTTGTGGGGATAAATGGCGCAAAAAACGGGTTTATAAACAAAATTAGGAGATTGATAAATGTTTGATTTTCTTTTGTTGTTAGTAGCATTTGGCGTGTTTGTTGGCATTTTTATGTGGAATAACAGCGATAGCCAACTAAAATGATTTGCTAAAATCTTTTGATACGCAAGGTTTATTATGTTGCCACAATTCTCCAAGCTCCAACGCTTTATCATTCGGTGGAAATCTCGCTCTTTGGGACCTGATATAGATGCAGTGATTACAGTGCTAAGTGTGCTTATCTATATGAGCAAAAGTGATAAAGACCACATAGATACACAACTAGCAACTACAAAACATATCCTCTATGATAGACTAAAACTAGGCTCTTTAGCTGGATTTGTGCTAGAGCGCGTAATCGTAGAGGTGGGAGAGTTTATCGAAGATGAGAGTAAGTATATCCGCGCAAGGGAGAGGGCTTTTGCTGATATTGTGCAAAACATACAGTTATATGGATTTGCCCTAGATATGTTGGAGGGCGAAGAAAATGCCTCCAAACTAGAAATGCTACACTCCATCATACAAAAATCCTATGATGAAGCATATAGCCTAAAAAAAGAAAGCAAGCGAATCTTGCAAGCCCAAGAATCTCGCTTTTTGCACTAAAATTTTGCATTAACAAAAAAGCTAAAATCTACATAATAAACATAGCAAAATCTAAACTAAATAACGGATTTATAAGGAATATAAAATGCTTTGCAAGCTATCTAAATCCTAAAATAACATATAATCCAAAACCACATAAGGAGCGATAAATGAGCACAATTTTTAGCAAAATCGTGCGAGGCGAAATCCCTTGCAACAAAGTCTATGAAAATGATGAATTTTTGGCGTTTTATGATATTGCCCCAAAAGCAAAGGTGCATATTTTAGCCATTCCCAAAAAAGAGCTAAAAGATTTTAATGAGATTGATTCTAGTCTTATGGGAAAAATGAGTGAGTTTATCCTAGAAGTCGTAGAAAAAGTCGGCATAAAAGATAGTGGCTATCGCCTAATCACAAACATAGGCAAAGACAGCGGGCAAGAAGTCCCCCATCTGCATTTTCACATTTTAGGTGGTGAGCGACTTGGTGGCAATTTCGCCTAAGTCGCGTTGCAATGCTAGCTACAATGCTATCTAAAATATTGTCTAAAATCTAAAAGATTTTAGGCATACAAAATCTACAACCATAAATAAAAACAAACATTTTAAGGAATCCCTACAAATGCAAACCCTCCAACAAAAAGCAAAAGTCCTTATTGAAGCATTGCCATATATTCAGCGATTTAGTGGCAAAATCATCGTAATCAAATACGGCGGGAGTGCTATGGAAGATGAAAATCTAAAAAAAAGCGTGGTGCTTGATATTGCATTGCTTAAATCCATAGGATTTAAGCCCATCATCATTCACGGCGGTGGCAAAGAAATTAGCAAATGGATAAATAAGCTAGGCGGGGAAGCAAAGTTTGAAGATGGATTTCGTATCACTGATGAGGGTGCATTGCAAGTAGCTGAAATGGTGCTAAACTATATCAATAAATCGCTAGTGGGCTATATGGGTAGCTTTGGGGTTAGGGCTGTGGGGATAAGTGGAAAAGACGGAGGCACTCTAAATGCTAGCAAAAAGCTCATAAATGGCAAAGATATAGGATTTGTAGGGAATGTCAAATCTGTGGATATTCGGCTTATTGTGAGTTTGCTTGATAGTGATTTTGTCCCTGTGATATGCCCTATAAGCGCGGATAAAAGCGGGCAGGGCTACAATATAAATGCCGATGATGCAGCCTGTGCTATCGCTCAAGGGCTAAATGCCGAAAAACTCGTATTTTTAAGCGATATAGAGGGAATCTATCGCGATTTTAGCGACAAAGAAAGCCTAATCCCTATCCTAAAAACAAGCGAAGCAAAAAATCTGCTAAAAAGTGATGGCGTGAGTGGTGGCATACTCCCAAAGCTACAAAACTGCATAGAAGCGATAGAAAATGGCGTATCTCGCGTGCATATCATCGATGGCAGGATAGAGCATTGTTTGCTATTAGAATTTTTTACAGACAAGGGCATAGGCACGGCAATTTTGCGTGATTAGTATTTAAGAGGGCAAATCATAGCCTGCCACAAACGCAAACAGACACATTTACAAGCTATTTATTCTTTTTTATCAGTGTTGCAAAATCTGCAAAAATACTGCGGGATTCTTTGGGTCCAGGGCTTGATTCTGGGTGATGCTGGAGGGAGAAAATCGGCGAGTCTTTGTAGCGCACTCCCTCGATGCTACTATCAAAAAGATTTCTATGCGTAATGTCTGCTACTTCTGCGATAGATTCTGGCACGGAGTAGATATGATTTTGCGAAGTGATTTCTATGCTTTGGGTGGCTAGGTTTTTTACAGGGTGGTTGCCCCCGTGATGTCCAAATTTTAGCTTATGCGTGTCGTGTCCGTGCGCGATAGATAAAAGCTGATGCCCTAGACAAATGCCAAAAATAGGGATTTTTGCTGTGATTAGTTTTTTTATTTCCTCTATTTGTGGGCGTAAAAATTTGGGGTCCCCCGGTCCATTTGAGAGAAAAACCCCGCCTATCTCATTTTTTTTAAATAAAGAGATAATCTCTTCTGCGCTAAATTCATACCCCCATACTTCAGGTTCTAGCCCCACTTCTGCAAGTTCATTTAATATATTTCGCTTTACACCAAAATCTATGACGATGATTTTTTGGCTGGGTTTAGATTTTACATAGTCCATTTTAGCAAAATCAAACACCCCCTCACCGTGTGTATATCGCGTATTTGTGCTTACTTGCTTAATTAGATTTTCACACTCTATGGGAGTAGATTTGCCTAAAATCTTTGCTAGCTCATCTTTGTCGCTTATTTCACTAGAAGCCACCATCATCATTGCCCCGTCTTTTCGTAGCATTTTGACAATAGCGCGAGTGTCTATATCGCATATCCCTAGCACATTTGCAGAATCCAAAAATGACTTTAAACTTTGATTTGAGCGAAAATTTGAGACAAAATCCTCATAATGTCGCACGATAACACCTCTGCAAAAAACCCCCCTGCTTTCGCAGTCTTTTGGATTTGTGCCTATGATGCCAATCTCTGGCATACAAAAAGTGATAAACTGCCCCGCATAGCTTGGGTCTGTGATGATTTCTTGGTAGCCACATAAAGAAGTGTTAAACACTAGCTCCCCTACGCTTGTGCCACCACCTGCAAATAAATGCCCGCTAAAAAATGCGCCATTTGCGCAATAAATCCAAACTTTTTTCTTTGTTTGTTTGTTTTTTGATTCTGCGTTTTGCGTGCTTTGTTGTTTCATTATACTTCGTCCCTTATTTATGACGCGTTATAAAAATCCTTTTTTGCGTAGTTCCTCATCATATAGTCGTTCATAGATTAGCTCGTATTCATCAGTGCCTGCAAGTAGCTTTCGTTTATAGCTTTTTATTTTTTGCATCACTTCATCTTGGATATTATCGTGGAGCTTTGCAAAAGAATCAATCGCCCTAAAAATTACATTTTTTATTTGATTGTTGCTGACATTAAAACTAATGTATTGTTTTGCCACAAGGGCGTCTAAAATCCTATGAGAGAGGGCGTTATACCTATCGTCCCAAAAAAGCAAAAATTTCTCATCATTAGCGATTTGTTTTTTGATAAGCCCAAAAAGTCGCCTCTCATCAGCGCGGATAAAATCCACTTCTTGTTGGTTTTCCTCTACGATTTCTTGGGCTTTTTTATCGATTGCTAGTTCTTGTTTGGTATCAGATTCTAGGATTTCTTGGGCGATTTTGGCTATGGATTCTAGAGGGACATTTAGCGTTACAAAGCTAGCGTTGTAAAGCTCTAGGGCGATTTTGTTTGCAATGTAGTTGATATGATTTAGTCGTAAGCGCATTGTATAAACCTTGAGAATGAAGTTAAAATCGTATAAATAAAATAGCGTATTGTAGCGTTTTTTGATAAATTTCTTTTTAAGCGGGTAAAGTTTTGGCACAAAAAGATAGCAACGCGCAATGCAAAAAATCTACAATGAAGCAAAAATGCTTGCAAAAACGCTCGCAAGCAAAGCCACAGCCAAAAATCCTCCCTAATTGCTCGTGCGATACCTAAACTGCCCTTTTTTAAATACCATAGGGAGTCCGCCTAAGCTAAATAGCCATTTATTTTCTATGGTATTTTTCATAAATGCTGCAAATTCCCCTTTGACATTTTTGTGATATACCACGCCCACGCCATCGGTATGCCCGATAGAACACACCGTGCCTCTGTGGTTAAATTTAAATGGTTTTTTAAAATCTTTGCCTTTGAGTTTGGCGATAAGTAGCTCTGCTATGTAGTCTCCCATTTGCGCTGATAGTTGGGCGGTTGGAGCGTGGATTACATCTTTGTCGGTGGCTAGTGCGCTATCGCCCACTACATAGATATTTGGGTATGGTTCGCATTGGAGTTGGGCATTTACGGGGATTCTGCCTTTTTTGTTTGGGATTATGGATTTTTCAATGATGTCGCTACCCTTTACCCCTGCGCTCCAAATGATTGTATTGCCCTCTATTTCTATGTCTATGCCATCTCGTTGGGCTAGGACTTTGCCTTCTTGGATTTCTTTTATATCTGTGCCTGTTAGGACATTTACGCCGTATTTTTCTAGCTTGTTTTGAGCGATTTTTGCTAGGCTAGGCTCAAACACAGGCAAAATCTGCTTTGCCCTGCCTATGCAAGTGAGTTTTGGCAAACTCCTATCAATCCCACAAATAAGGCATAGCTCATCAAGTTGAGTGGCTAGCTCAGCGGTAAATTCTATCCCTGTAAATCCCGTGCCACACACCACGACTTCTAAGTCTTTTTGATTTTTGGTATGCGTATATTCTTTAAACTTATTTTCGATATTTTTGGTTAGCTTTAGGGCTGCATTTAGCGAGGATAGTTTATAAGCGTGCTTATCTACGCCTTTTACGCCAAAGCTATCTGGCTTAAACCCAAGTGCGATGACTAAATAATCATAGTGGTATTCCCCTCCATTTCCTCTCACTTTGTTTTCTTGCGGGCATAGCTCTATGATTTTGTCTTTGATAAAGCCTACTTTTTGCGGATCTAAGATTTTGCGATAAAAGATTCTAGCTTTGCGCGAACCTAGCGTGCCTATGGCGACTTTGTGAAGCAATGTCGTTTGATAATGGTAGTCGTGCTTTGAAATAAGCGTAATATGGGCTTTAGATTTTAGCTTTCTTTGCAATCCTAGCGCGGCTTTTAGCCCTCCATAGCCTCCGCCGATGATTAGGATTTTGGGTGGATTTTGCGGTGTGGTGCTTTGCATTTTTGCTCCTTGATTTGTTGATTTTGTAGTGATTTTTTGCACTAATGATAATAAAAAAGAGTTGATAAAAGTTTAAAAAAATCAATGATTTTTAAGGATTTTGTGTAAAGTTTTATAAAGTTTTGTCCAAATTTTATTGCTAGTTAGAATCTAAGTAGTTGGCATTAAAATGTCATAAATAGGGCTAAAAACGCAAAATCAACTAGCAAAGATTGACTAGCAAAGATTGACTAGAATGTTTGGGCTAATCATAGCTAAACATATTTTTAGCCATTTTTAATAGCTCTTTGTTTAGATTTTGAGAAAGGTTAAGTTTATGATTTATAAGGCTATTTATTTGCATTTCTATACTATTTGCATAAAGCAATCTATAAATATGCACTTGTTTATTTTGCCCTATGCGATAGATTCTGCTAAAGGCTTGCTCTTCAATCGCAGGATTAAACCAAGGCTCTAGCATAATGGCATTTTGCGCATTTGTGAGATTTAGCCCGACACCACCAGCCTTTAGACTTACCAAAAACACATTAAATGGACTATTTTGTGCCTGAAACTGCTCGACTAATCTTACTCGATTGTTCTTAGAAACACTGCCATCTAAATACAAAAAATTTGTTTTATCTAGCATAGATTTTAGTATTTCCAAACTTTTTGTAAATTGTGAAAAAATGATGACTTTTTCTTGTCTATCAAGTATATCATTGACTAATCTTAACAGCGCGTTTAATTTAGAATCGTGCAGATTTTGGCAATTATAAAGCGTGGTTGGAATCGTATGATGTATGCTACAAAATTGCCTAAGCCGTAAAAGTCCTTGCAGTATAACAAAATTTGCCCTAGCTGATAATTTAGATTTTAACGCGGCACAAAAGATTTTATAAATGTCATTATATGCCTCTTTTTCGCTATCACTAAAATCTACCAACACCATCTCATCGTGCCTATGGGGTAGATTTAACACCTCATCTTTTTTGCGTCTTTTGATAAATGGGGCTAGTAATTTGATACTTAAATGGATAGCATTTTGAGAATCTTGCATAAATGGAGCAATGTTGCGCTCATATAGCCATTTAAAATTAGCATTAACCGCGCTCATCATATTCCACAAATCAAGCAAAGAGTTTTCGATAGGCGTGCCACTTATGATGATAGTAAAATCACGGTTGATTTGATTGATAGCGTTAAAAATTTGTGTTTTGTTGTTTTTGATTTTTTGGGATTCATCTAAAATTATAAGTTGATATTTAGGCAATTTTAAAAAATTGATTCTTGCGCTTTCATAAGAAATGATTTGGATTTTAGAGAGTTGCAAACTCGTAGAAATATCATTTTCATCTATGTGTGTAAATTTTAAAATTTCATTTTTCCAATTTTGCACAAGCGAAGCGGGGGAGATAATAAGAATATTATCAATATGATTAGCCACAAAAAAGCAAATAGTTTGCAGGGTTTTCCCTAGCCCCATATCATCGGCTAATAACCCACCCCAAGCATTGTTTTTGTATAGATTGCATAGCCACAAAACACCTTCGATTTGATAAGTTTTTAACTCCACTTTAATGCTATTTTTTATATTTTCCAATGCGTAATCGCAAGGATATAGCGCAAGATTTTTGATTTTTTCTAAAAACTCTGCAATATTGCTATCTTGCATATTTGATTTTTGGACTATCTGCAAGATAGCCTTTTCACTCAAATCACTATCTTTAAAAAACAACACCCTATCATCTAATTCTACATAATTTCTATTTCTTAAATACGCTTCTAATAGATTGCTATACAAATCTGTATCGTATTCTAAATCCCTATCAAATGACAAAAACCCATTAGAATTGCTCCCAAAACTAACGCTTTTTTGTTTTTTATCTAGCGATTTTATAAGCACGATAAATTCATTTTTAAGACTATGTAATTCATCAAAAGAAAAAGAGTTATCAAATATATTTGAGACAATAGAGTTTGCCTTGCTGATAATCTCTGCTGTATCCATTTTGAAAAGCATTTTGTCTTTGATTATCAAAAAATTATATCCTAGCGGAATCTCATTGCCACTAAAATCAAAATAAGATTCCACGCGACATTTATGTTTGTAAATATGTTGAATGTAGATTTTGATATTTGTCGGTTTTAGCGTGCCAAATTTATATGGTGGTATTTCAAATGGGATTTTATAAATCCGCTTTAGACTCCTATTTTTGTTTTGCATAAATAAAAAATTAAGATTTTCAATCTTTTTAAACAACAAATCACAAAACAAATCCTTTTCTACTACAAATGGCGGATTTTTACCCAAAATCTGTTGCAAAAATATCAGCAGTTCTCTCTCATTATCGCTAAGATTTGCATTTGTGATGACGCTTTTTGTCCTTATCGCAGGTGCTAATTTATCTACGCATTTTTGAAATTCTACGCAGATTTTATCACTGATAATGCTAAACCTAAGTCGCAAACTATATTGCATAAATGTATTTTAACCCATCTAGTAATGATTGCTTAAATTTTGCTCTAAAGTTTTCATCACATTTTTTGGTTAATTCTTTATGCAATAATTCTTGCCTACCTCTAAAACTATATTCATCAATCCTGCACCCACCCCCGCAAATATACCTCACACTGCAATCTTTGCAAGGGGTTATAAAATCCACGCTACTTTGTTTATTAAACTCTTTTGCTTTGCGCAAAACTTCCCCCAAATCATCATTGATATTTGCAAATGGTTTTAGTTCATCAACACGATTGCAAAGATAAATATTTCCATTGCTTGAAAAACTTAGATTCCCATAGCCACAATTTCTAACGCGCTGTTTTTTCTCCATATTTATCGCTAGATTTTTGATTGTATAGTTTGGATAAATTTTTTGCATTATAAAATCCGCTTTTTTAGCATATTGTCTTGCTTCATCGCCATATTTCATCGCTATACCGCGCCCGCCAAGCATTTTTTGTGAAACGATAAATTTTAAATTGTCCCCATATTTATTTAGTAAATTTGTAGCAAAATCCACAAATTTAGCCTCCATTTCATCGATATTTTCATAGGTTGGCGTTGTGGCGATGATGACTTTTGCCCCACATTTTAAAAACTCCTCCACGCTAGATAATGCTTTTTTAAAATTTGAAGCACCTCGCACTTTTGCGTTCATTTCCTCATTGACTCCATCAATGCTGATTTGTATATCATCGATAAATGGCACAATCTCACTAATCCACTCTTTTTTCCATAGCACGCCATTACTTTTTAGCCTTACTATCATTCCAAGATTTTTGGCATACTTGATAATATCTAAGCATTGTTTATGTAGCAATATTTCCCCACCGCTAAAAATCACTTCTTTTATGCCGTGCTTGACTAATCTATCAAGTAATTCAAACCATTGCGTAGAATCTAGCTCATTTTCATTTGCCCTGCCAGAATCCATATAACAATGTGGGCAGGATAAATTGCAAGCATTGGTTAAATAAATTTGTGCGGTATCGTATTCATCACACATTTCAAGCGGTGTATCAAAAAACTCTCTATCCAAAATCTGTGCTACGACAAAATGAAAATCCATTTGATTTGTCGCCATTCTTTCAGCGTTGGCAATGGAGTATTGTTGCAAGTTTTTAAAAATCTCTACTTGATTTGCATTAAAAAGCCCTAGCGTATTTCCACAATCACTAGCAATCACTAGCACTTCATTTTCAATCTCATAAAATTCGAGTGTTTTAGGCAGTGGCAATATGTCATTTTCGTTGATTTGTTTAGTCGAAGTTGTCATTAGAGAGTCCAAAAAGAAGCGCAACTCTTAAAATCTTCTTTCTTTAAGAGTTGCTAGTTATGATTAGTTGCCATTAACAGAGCAGTTTTTGAAGCAATAATAAAATACAACCTCATCTTTTATGTCTCGTTTAGCGATAGTAAAACTTCTCATCACAATGCTCCTTTACAAAATTTTAAAGTCAGCATTCTAAAAAAAAAAGTAAATGCAATACTTAATAAAAAACTTAAAAACAATAAACCATACTTTATTAAACGCTAAATCAAAGTTTATTGCGCCATATTGCTAGCGTTTTATACTTTTTTATGACGCTAAAATCGCCCTAATCTTGCATAAATTCTTGCAAAGGTTTTGGGATATTGCTATCTTGTTTTTGGATTTCTTTTATGGATTGTGCGGCAGCTAGGGCAGCGGCTATGGTGGTAAAATATGGAATCGAGTTTTTTAGCACTTCTCTGCGGATAGATTTTGCATCATTGCTGCTTTGAGCACCATCGCTTGTGTTTATCGCTAGGGCGATTTCTTTATTTGTGATGAGATCTTTGATATTTGGACGCCCCTCGCTTATTTTTAGCACACAGCTAGATGGGATTTGCTTAGATTGCAAAATCTTGTGCGTCCCGCTTGTCGCGCACACGCTAAACCCTAACTCTACAAAAGCCCTAGCCACGCTAAGTGCAAACTGCTTATCACAATCAGCAAGCGAGATAAAAATCTTGCCCCCTTTTGGCAGAGTATTTTTGCTCGCATTTTGCGCCTTAGCAAAGCTAATCCCAAAATTGCGCGAAATCCCCATAACCTCGCCCGTGCTTTTCATCTCTGGTCCCAAAATCAAATCCGCCCCGCTTAGTTTGCTAAATGGAAACACAGATTCTTTCACAGCGATATGTTTTAATGCCTTGTGGCAAAGTGGCTTTGCGCTAAAATCAATGCGATTAAAGCTATCATAAAATTTCAATGCTTCTTTAAGAGTGCCTTTTTGCACAGGATTTTGATTTGTGTTATTTTGCGCGTGATTCCACATTACGCGTGTGGCGACTTTGGCAAGTGGAACCCCCGTGGCTTTGCTGACAAAAGGCACGGTGCGTGAAGCGCGGGGATTTACCTCAATGATATAAAGCGTATTTTGGTGGATTGCGTATTGAATGTTTAATAAGCCTATGATTCCTAACTCTATGGCGATTTTTTCAGTGGTGGTGCGAATGGTTGCAAGCATTTTCTCATCGATATTTATGCTAGGCAAGACACTTGTGCTATCCCCGCTATGCACGCCTGCTTCCTCGATATGCTGCATAGTCCCCCCGATATAGACTTCCTCCCCATCGCAAATCGCATCGACATCAAGCTCGGTGGCGTGGTCTAAAAATTTATCCACAAGCACGGGGCTAGATTCACTCACTCTTACCGCCTCGTCCATATAGGTTTTTAGCTCATCATCGCTTTGCACGATACGCATAGCGCGCCCACCTAGCACATAGCTAGGGCGCACAAGCACAGGATAGCCGATATTTCGCGCGATTTCATACGCTTCCTCTTTTTTATACGCGATACCATTTTGAGGTTGGTTAAGTTTAAGTTTTTTGGCAAATGCGGCAAACTTCTCTCTATCCTCTGCGGTGTCGATGACAGAAGCCTTTGTGCCGATGATATTCGCACCGATGGTGGTGAGATTTTTAGCGAGTTTTAGTGGCGTTTGCCCCCCAAAATGCACGATTATGCCATTTGGATTTTCCCTCTCTATCACCGCCCTCACGCGCTCAAAGTCGATAGGCTCAAAATAAAGCGTGTCGCTTGTGTCATAATCCGTGCTCACAGTCTCAGGATTGCAGTTATACATTATGCTTTGCACGCCCAAATCTTTGAGCGCGAAGCTAGAATGCACGCAGCAGTAGTCAAATTCGATGCCCTGTCCGATGCGATTTGGACCACCACCTATGATTAAGACTTTTTTTGTGTTGGGCTTGTCTTTTGGGTAAAAATCGTGGAGTTTGCCACTCGCTTCGTCAATAGACGCTTTAGTCTTATTTCCTCGCTCGTGGCTACACAACCCCGATTTTTCCTCCAAAATACTGCGCCCATTTGTTGCTCTAATTTTTAGTGGCACATTAGATTCAGAATCCTGAAATTCCACGCTGTCGTTTGTAGAGCTAGATTCTGCATTTGCAGAATCTACAACGGAATGATTACCACGGAGCGAATTGCTTAAAGGATTCACAGGAATCGTTGAATATAAGTAAGGCGTGAGTGCCTCAAACTCCGCCGCACAAGTATCCACCTCCTCATATCTCGCTACCACGCCCATCGCCACTCTAGCCGTGTAGATTTCGCCCTCACTTATCTCCACGCCCTCATTTTGTGCTAAACGCCTAGCCAACGCCTTATCGCTAAAGCCCTGTGATTTGAGAGTGCGCATAGCCCCCTCATCACGCAAAATCTTGCTACTCACGCTCCTTTCAGCCTCCACTAACTCATAGATTTGGTGCAAAAACCACTTATCGATTTTGCTAAGCTCCGCGACTTCATCGACACTAAGCCCCAGCCGAAAGCAATCTGCCACATACAGGATTCGATTTGCATTTGCCCTGCGTGTTTCTTTTTTTGCTAGCTCAATATCGCTCGTCATACTATCTAGCCCGCAAAATCCATTCTCCAAGCTACACAACGCCTTTTGCAAACTCTCTTTGAAACTCCCGCCAATCGCCATCACCTCGCCGATAGACTTCATCGAAGTAGTGAGGCTAGAATCTGCGAGCGGGAATTTCTCAAAAGTAAAGCGCGGGATTTTGGTAACGATATAATCAATGCTAGGCTCAAAGCTCGCAGGCGTGCCTGTGATGTCGTTTGTAATCTCATCTAAGCTAAATCCAACGGCTAGCATTGTAGCCACTTTGGCTATGGGGTAGCCTGTCGCCTTGCTCGCAAGTGCCGAACTACGCGAGACACGCGGATTCATTTCAATTACCGTCATTCGCCCATTTTGCGGATTTATGGCAAACTGCACATTGCTCCCGCCAGTATCCACGCCGATTTCACGCAAAATCTTAAAAGACGCATCGCGCATTCGCTGATATTCTTTATCAGTGAGCGTGAGCGCAGGGGCAATCGTGATAGAATCCCCCGTATGCACGCCCATAGGGTCGAGATTCTCGATGCTACACACGATGATGCAGTTGTCATTTTTATCGCGGATTACCTCCATTTCGTATTCTTTCCACCCCAAAAGACTTTCTTCGATTAAGATTTCATTTATCGGGCTTGCTTCTAGCCCCGCTTTTGCCAATGCCTTAAACTCCTCGATATTATACGCCACGCCACTGCCACCGCCTGCTAGCGTGTAGCTCGCACGGATAATAAGCGGGAATCCAATGCTTTGTGCTGCAAGCTCTGCCTCATCAATCGTGTAGGCGTAATGGCTCTTTGGCAAATCCATACCGATTTTTAGCATAGCTTCTTTAAACGCCTGCCTATCCTCACCTTTTTTGATTGCGCTAGGGTTTGCACCGAGAAACTTCACGCCCTCCAACGCTCCGCTTTCATACATTTCCATTGCGACATTGAGCGCGGTTTGCCCGCCCATAGTAGGCAGTATCGCGTCTATGTTTTCGGCTTTTATGATATTTGCGATAACTTCTTGCGTGATAGGCTCGATATAAGTGCGGTGGGCAAAGTCAGGGTCTGTCATAATCGTAGCGGGGTTTGAGTTTATCAGCACTACGCGGTAGCCTAAATTTTTAAGCGTCTTTGCTGCTTGTGTGCCAGAGTAGTCAAACTCGCACGCCTGCCCGATGACAATGGGTCCAGAGCCGATGAGTAAGATAGTTTTAATGTCGGTGCGTTGTGGCATTTGAGTCCTTTTAATGTGCTTGCAATATGGCATTTATGCTTGTATTGCTTGCTTTTAACGCTTGTGCGTTTGCTTTATTGCTTGATTCAATTTTTAAGCAAAATTTCAGCATTTTATACAAAATGTGCTTAAAAAGCCTTTAGATTTTGCGCGAATCTATCAAAAACTTATCTAAAATCATAGAAAAACAACAAATGTAAAATCTTTGAAAAATCTGCTTTTGTGAGGGATTTTGGATAATAAAAAAAGCTAAAATTTCAACAAGTCCTACTAATGCTAACAATGTAGCAAATATAAAATAGATTAAATTTGTTTAAACATTCACATTAAAAAAATCGATTTTGCTACCATTGCTTTTATATTTTTACATTTTACTTCACAATCTTAATGACAAATAAAGGACAAATACGACAATGTATAGCGATAGATTCAAAGCGCTATATTCGCACCAAAATCCGCTTACAAAGCCCATTTCTAAGCCATTTCTTAAATAGTCAGCAACAAGGCTTATTTGCTAGATTCGCTTAATACGCGCCCTCACGCGTTGAGATTTTGATAATTTCAATGATTAGCTCGGCATTTTTTACGCGCCCTATGATTCGATAGTTACTCACGCGCCACCGCCACAAATCTTTAGTCCCTTGCATTTTCTTGCAGTTTGGCAAGGCAGTGGAATTTGTCGCTTGTGGTAATTTCTCATTGATAAATAGTCGCACCAAGTGGATTCCATTTGGGTCGCCTTTGTATTGCTTATCCAAAAACTTATCGGCTTGATTTGATAGCCTAATTTCCATTAGCATATCCTGCTAATTCAGCTTCTAGCTCCGCTCTAATCTCATCTTGCTTATTTTTTGGCAATGCTTCAAAATCTCTTGTGATTTTTCGTATCGCAGGGGCGTCCTCTAGCGTGTAGTATTTTGGTTCTTTTGATTTTTTGCCTATTTTGCATTTGACATTTGCGGCTTTTGCCATATTTTTAAATGCCCTCAAAAGCTCATCGCTAGGGTTTTCTAGTGTCAAAATCGTAGTCATTTTTTGTCCTTTAAAATAAAAATGCGACATTTTACCCAAAAATCCTAAAAACGCGCTTTATTGAGCTAAATATTCCTTGCTTTGCGCTTCCCATTGTTTGATTTCGGCGATAAGTGGGGCTAAATCGTAGTTTTTGATTTTAGATTCCATTGTGGCTAAATATTTATCGATATTTTGGGGCGTTAAAATGTGCGTCCCATTTGCGATTGCATCAAGTTGCATTTGATTCATATCAAACCAATAATGCTCGTGGTCAATATAATTTGCGATATTATCCGCATAATCTAAATCATCAAATCCATAGATTTTAGCGTTTTTTAGATTCGCAACTTCTGCCACTAGCCACTTTAAAATCGCCCTTGTTTCAGCAAATATTTCTTTGCCATTTATTCCTTTGTGATGTGCTTGACTAAATGGAAAAAGCGCATAATAAACTCTTAAATGCGGGGGGAAAATAAGGCTAAATTTTACTTGCGGATTTTGCCTAATCATTTTTAGGATAGTTTCTTGCAGATATGCTTTTTGTCCCTCAAAATCTAGCCGTTTTGTTTCATCACTTTTTGGATGAAAATCATTTTTTACATATTCATTATATTGCTTTATGGCTTCATTTTTTTGCCACTCACTCCAATTTGCAAATCCGCCAAAATGCTTTTTAGATGAGCGATATTCATCTTGCGTTAATGTTTCTAAATCTTTTTTATCGCCCACACAATCCTTATCTTTGCTCCATTTTCTAGCACAACGAATGAATTTTTTATCCAAATATCGCTTATATTTTTGCCAAAATAAACCGTCTGTATAGATTTTTAAATCAATACGCCAAGAATCAAAGTTTTCTCTATCGCCATTTCGTAAAATAAAACCATCAATAGAAAATAAGATATGTTTAATATCTTTGTGCTTTATTGCGTATTCAAATACGATTTTGCGCTCGTTAAAATCACTGCCTGCTAGACTTAGATTTACCCACTTACCACCTAGCTTTTGCCCTGTTTCTTTTGCCGAAGTGTTCTCCAAAATCGAAGTGCCTAAAATCACACTATCAAAATCCACATTATCAATAATGCCCTTTGCTTGAAGTCGCATATCGCTATGGTAAGTCGTAGCGCGAAAATACGGCTTATGAAATAGCATAAATGGGTCATAAATATAAAGCAAAATCCCAAGCAACGCGCTTATAAAACACGCCACGCATAAGATTATCGCAAAGAAAATGGAGAAATTTTTGTAGTTTTTATCGTCATTGCGAGGCTTGCTAACCTGTCCCCCCTCCCTTGCAAAGTTTGAATCCAAAAATTCCCCCTCCATTGCTGATAGCAACTTCAAAAATTCCCCATCCCTTGCAGAGTTGCCAATCTCTTGTTCCCCCTCCCTTGCGGAGATTTTTACATTTTGTCCCCCATCCATTGCGGAGGGCAATCCCAAATCTACCCCCTCCCTTGCGGAGGGGGTTAGGGGGTGGGTAGATTTATTATTTAAAAATTGTGCGCTAACATTTTTTTGCACTTTTAACCCACCCCCTGTATCCCCCTCCGCAAGGGAGGGGGAAGTTATGTAAGCCCCCCTTAGCCGAGGGGTTTGGGGTGGGGTGTCTTTCGCAAGGGAGGGGGAATCCTTTGATTGCTTCGACAAATCTTGCGATTCATCTCTCAATGACGGGCTAAAATCATCTTTTTTCACGCTAAACCTCCCTAAAAATTAAAATAAATAAATGCTTGATATGTATTTGCATTAAGTAGATTTTGCACCATTATCCAAATGCTTACATAAAACAGCGCAAGAGTGAGCGCAAATCGCGTGAATACCGCGCCACCTTTTAGCCAAATCTTTTTGCCAAAAATTCGCGCTGAAATGCTAAATTTTAGGATTTTGGTGTCGAAATTTTTTAGCATTTCAAAGCTATTTTTACACGCAAGGCACACGATAAACGCACATAAAATCCAAATAATGATTTCATTTGTCCCAACGCTATTTTGTCCTGTTTGGGCTAGTTGGGCGTTTAGATTTCCACAAATTTTGCTCCATTTTTGTGGCAAATCCACCCACACAATCCCAAACATACCTTTGAGTAGATTTACCGCTCCGCTTGGACTATCTGCCCTAAAAAATATTCGAGTTATATTTACAAAGTTAAATGTAATAAACCAACATAAAAAAACATAAAAACCTGTTTGCATAAATCGTAAAAATATATTTGCTTTATCCAAACTTTTATAAATCCAACCATAGATTTTATATATTATAATTGCGATGCCGTGCAAAATCCCATATATCACAAATCCCCACCCTGCGCCGTGCCAAATACCGCTTAAAAAAAATACAATAAAGAGATTACGCAAATTTAGAATCTTGCCAACACGACTACCACCTAGCGGGATATACACGCATTCTTTTAGAAATCTACCCAAAGTGATATGCCACCTGCGCCAAAATTCTGCGATATTTAAGGCTTTGTATGGAGAATTAAAATTACAAGGCAACATTATCCCAAACATTAACCCTAATCCTATTGCCATATCTGCGTATCCACTGAAATCAAAATAATGTTGAAATGTGTAAGATAGCGAAGTCGCCCAAGATTCTAATATGTTTAAATG
>NZ_JBSIUV010000019.1:0-51156 GCF_053654515.1 Helicobacter sp. T3_23-1059
TTTATTGACACTTTGACGAGAAATTTTGCTTAATTTTGCAATTTTAGCAGCCTCAATATCAAGACTTCTTGCAAAAGCTACGAGTGTAAGCGAAGTAGAAAACATATTTAAGAATCTTTTTTAAAAATCTCTCTTGTTTTTGATTCTCTTAGCCTTTTAAATTCTTGCAAAGGTTTTTATTATGTGGTGATATACTTGTTTTTCATCGTGTGCATCATAACTTAAGACTCCTTTGTTTGAGATTAAGTTGTCGTGAGCCTTAATAATTTAAGATTTGTTTCATTGTGCACTATTTCGATTTTAACGGGAAATTGCGTTTATATCGTTTGACAATAGCATAAGAATCATCAGTAGAACCATCATCTAAAATCACTAATTTATAAGCAAAATAAGCTTTTTGCATTATTGTAGATTCTATTGTTTTGGATAGCATGTTTTGCTTATTATAATTTGGCATTTGTTAGGTTTATTAAGAAGCCTTTATAAAAATTTATGAATTGTAGCCAAAAAAAATAAATAAATTCAATTTTTTATGATAAATCTTGTAAAAAGAATATTGATAAACTGCAAGGTAAGGAATGCTAAATAGTGCAAGTAATTTGTCGTCCATGTTCGATGCATAATCTACAAGTATAAAAGAAGTAATGGTGGCTCTGATTGGACTTGAACCAACGACCCCTACCATGTCAAGGTAGTGCTCTACCAGCTGAGCTACAGAACCTTACAATTCGCCTTTGGGTATGCAATGAGATAAGATTTTATATTTTTTGGAATGCACGCACATAGAGTGCGCTAACATTCTAAAAAATATAAAAAACTTACACAGCCACACTGCAAATGCTAGAATTTTTTTTGTAAAAAAGTGAAGTTTGATTAAAAAATAAGTCCAAATTATAAAGTATTTTTGTTTAATGTTTGCTTTATTGTTTTGTCTTAATAAGTCTATTTTGTCTGCGAAATGGCAATATGAGGCAATATTAGCGCATTTGTTGCAAAGCAATAATAAGCCTAGCAACAATAAATCTAGAAAGTGTTTGGCGAAAGTGTTTGGTAAGATTTTGCAAAACAGGCAAATCAAACAAATCAAAATCTAAAAAACCCACATTATCAAATCAATCTAAATCTTTTAAAAGCAAAAATTTTTATAGCCATTGCGGATTGGTTGTCCAGCTTACTGAAAGCCATATTTTATAGCTTGGTATGGCAATAGCGTTTTGGATTTCCTCACGGATAGTATCCAAATCCGCCACCCTCCCCGCATAATCCCCGCGCACCAAAATATTTATTTCCACCATAAAAAATCTCCCAGATTTTGCCGTGTGCGTGTCATAGTCCCTAAAGCCGTATTTTTGGCTTATTTCTTCCATTATGTGCGTGATTTTTTCATCTAGCTCTTTTGGAGCTACCATTATCAAATCTTTAAAATTTGCTATGGCGATTTTGGCAGGGCTTATGCAAAGTAGCAACGAAAGCACGCATAAAAGCGCAGGGTCGATATATCTTGCTAGGGTGTTTGTGCTTTTTGATAATGTGCCAGAATCTAGCGCGTTTGCCTCGCTACCCCCTCCGCTCAATACCACATAAATCACGCCAAATGCCACAATCCCGCCTAGATAAAGCACGCAGTCGATTTTCCACTCGATATTATCCACTTTGATTAGGTCAGATTCTAGGGCTTTGGACGCACGAAGTGTATAGATAAATAGCACCAAACAAAACATAAACGCGCATATACTATATGTCGCAGCACCGCCTAGATACACTTCATACCCACCACTTAGTAGGCTGCTAAGCGCGTTTATAAACGCATATACGCATACAAAAACTAGCACCAATGATTTAAAAAGATTTACCATAGGCTCAAAGCGCACATAGCCGTATTGAAACACATCATCATCTTCTTTGTAAATATAGCGCGAAGTTATCACGCTTAGCGCACCAAGTCCCACGCTAATAAGCGAGATAAAGCCATCAAATGCGATGGATAAAGAGCTAACAGCCACTCCAAATCCAATCCCAAAAATCGCTAAAAAAGCCGAGCTAAACATAGAAATTTTTAGCACTTTTTGTTCGCTTTTGGCTTCTTTTGTTAGATTTTGAGCGTTTTGTGAATTTTGGTTGTTTTGGATTTTGTTTTGGGGTAGATTTTGGGATTTTTGCTGATTTGATTCTCTTAATACGCGCTTGTTGTTGCGCACGGAAGTTATGTAGTTTAGTTTGGGAGCTATTGTCTTGCTAAAAGGCAGGGAGATTATGTTTTTTATGTCGTTTTTTGCGTTATTGGCAGATTCTTTGTTTTGTGAGGTTTGGTTATTTTGATTTTTTTGTGGGCTAGGGTGTTGCATTTGTGTCCTTGCTTGGATTTAGCGAGATTTTAGCAGATTTATCAATATCAATGCTTTTTGCTTTGTAAAATGTTTGTCAAATATTATTCTACTTGCTCGCATTATAGCCAAATCCAAGCTAACTAAACAATAACTAATCCACAATAATATCGCCACACAAAAAGCGATAAATAAAGGCGATAAATAAAGATTTTGACTAATGTCATTTATATCACTTGTAGCAAAATCACTCCATTTTAGAATCTATCTAGGCTTAATGCAAGCGGATTGTTTTTTATCATTTTTGTGTCAATATTTTATATAAACTTGCGCCCCCATTTTTAAATACTTCAGGCTTAGCCACAAAGATGATAATTTATCGTATGTGTATCCTGCTTAGATTTTATACAAAGCATATTTGCAATGACTACTTAGCATTGTTGGTTTTAGATTTTGCATTGTTGTTATATTGAGCGCGTGAGCGCGAAATATCTCTTTTGTGTTTTTAGATTTTTAGATACTTCGCTTGAACTTTAAGTCCGACAAATCTTTGTTGTTTTTTGAGATGATTATTTGATTGATATTTTTTTACATTTTACTTGACTTGTTGTTTTTTTTTTTTTGTATATTTTTGTTTTTGATTTTGGTGTCGTATATTTGCCAAATCAAAAATAACAAAAGCCAAAAAGGAGTAAAAAATGGCAGAATTAAGCTTTAGTATCAATCAAGATGATGGGCTAAATGTATGGATAAAACAAACTTTGCAAGATGAGCTAACGGGCGCGGAGTTTAGCAAACTTGAGAATGTGCTAAAAAATGAGCATCTTCAAGATATTGTAGTTAGCTACTCGTCTGATAAGATAAGTGATTCGTTGTCATCAACATCTTTAAGACCAATAGGTGGTTTGATAACTGACAAAGAAGCTGAAAATATAGAAATTGAATCAAAAGCTAGAAATATTCTTATAGAAAAAGCAGGGGAATTAGATGCAAGTGCTTTGCGAGAGATATTTGGAAAAAATGAGGCTAGTGATAAACAAAATAGTGCTATTACGATTATAAAATTTTTTCTTGCTGGCAAGGATTTTAGAGCTATCAAAGAATGGCTAGATAGCTCTACAAATGAGATAGAAAATGAATTGCTAGAAAAAATCACAGCAACACTGAAAAAAGGGTTAGAAATATGCCCAATTTTAGCTGTGGTCGGTGCGCATAATGTTGCTTTTCGTGAATAAGATTTTTGTAGCAACTAATTTTTGTTTAATGTCTTAGCAATAAAAATACATAAGAGGTGCAAATGTCTCAAATATCTTACAAAGCAAAAATCCAAAATCTAAAAGAGATTTTATCTCAAGGGCTTTTGGAAAAAGAAGAAATCATAGGATTGGTTTTATTGTGTATGGTGGCTGGCAAGTCAATATTTCTCTATGGACCGCCCGGGACGGCAAAAAGTCTCATTTCTAGGCGCGTATCTTGTGCTTTTAAAAGCAATAAATTTTTTGATTATTTGATGAATCGTTTTAGCACACCTGAAGAGGTGTTTGGACCACTAAAGTTAAGCGAGCTACGACAAGATAGGCTAGTGCGAAATATTGATGGATTTTTGCCAAGTGCGGATTTTGCGTTTTTAGATGAGATATGGAAAAGCTCGCCCGCGATTTTAAACGCCCTACTAACTATCATCAATGAAAAGAAGTTTAGAAATGGTGAGGCAAATATCGATGTCCCTCTTCGTGGGCTTGTAGCTGCGAGTAATGAACTGCCACAAAAAGGGCAGAGTTTGGAAGCATTGTATGATAGATTTATAATGCGCGTGGTTGTCCCTCCTTTGCAAAAAAAGCAAAATTTTGCTTTGCTGTTGCAGGGATTGCCATTAAGCGAAAAGATAGACATACCATCTCATTTGTTGTTTGATAATGATGAGTTGCAATATATAAAAAATCAAGCAAAAACCATCAAAATCAACAACGAAGCAATGAAAGTCATAGAGCTACTTCGCGCTAGTATCGCAATGTATAACGACAAAAAACCACAAGAAATAGAGCCAATCTATGTAAGCGATAGGCGGTGGCTAGCGGTTGTGGAGTTGCTCAAATTTTCTGCGTTGCTAAATGATAGGGAGTTTGTGGAATTGAGTGATTTGGGGCTTTTGAAATATTGTCTATGGAGTGATGAGAATCACAAAGAAGACATTGCAAAAATGCTCAAAGAATGTATCACAAACTCGCAAGATAGCTCATATAAAGATAAATATGAGACATTGCTTGCGGGGCTTGGGACAAATCCGCCTAAACAAACGACAAAATCATAAAATCTAAACAAGGAGAAATACAATGGCTGGCATAGAATTCAAACTTACACAAAAGCAAACAGAAGCGCTTGGTAAAATGTTGGGTGGAATGTTTCGCGGAACTAAAGGAACTACATCGTTTGATAATTTTATATTTGGCACACCACAACAAAACAATAAAGACACTTCAAGTCAAGAAACCACCACTTCTCAAGAAAAAAACACAAAAAAGCCCACACAAAATAAAAAAACACTCTCTAAAGAGCAACAAGAATCGTATATGCAAGATTGCGCTTCTTTGCTTGAAGGGCTACAAAAACAGCAAGAGCAATGCCGCGCAGAGATAGAAAAACTCAAAGATAATAATGCGTTTGCGCAAGATGATGATATGGTGATGCAATCGCTACAAGAAAGATATGAGAATCTAAAACAAACGATTTTAGATGTCGAAAAACTTCAGCACGAACTACAAAATGCTAATATAAAATCTTAAGATTGGCTTATGCAAAAAAATGATTTGGTGGATAATAATCCTCAAACTTCTCCACGCAATCAAAAATCCGCGTCAAAATCTAACGAGGTGGATTTGGTGGAGCGAGATTTTGGCATTAGAGCGAGTGAGATAGCTACGCACCGTGACTATGATTTGGAAAAAGACTCGCTAAATATCGCACAAGAGCTACAAAACAATATCGACAAAACACAAAGCAAACTAGAATCTATCCTAAAGCACAAGCCAAGCAAACTTCAAAAAGAGCAAAAAGAGCTAGAGCAAACCCTAAAAGAGTATGAAAATATCTCACAAATCACGCAAAAAGATTTTGAAAATCTATTAAAAAAGATTGCAAAATATGATGATTTTGGTGGCTATGAGGATTTTTATAAGCAAAAATTGCAAGAACAGCAAAACGATGAAGCAAGACATAAAGAGCTACTCTCATCAATCACACAAAACGCGCTTGATAAATGGAGACAAAATCTTAATCACAAAATAACGCAATGGGAGCAAGCAGAGATCGACAAAGCTAAACAAGATTTGCAAGATAGGACAAAAGAATGGATAGAGTTGATGAAAAAAATTGATAGGAATTTTACGCAAATGGGGGAAAGCTCTGAATTGTTTAAAGACTATGTAATGCAAAGCCTAAAAAATGGGCTATCTTCTGGCAAAAATGTCTCTCAATGCGTAAATTTAGACGACTTAAAAAATCCATCAAATCAAATGGAGGATTTTATCAAAAAACTATTTGGCAAAAATGGCAATAAAAAATCCAAAGATAAAAATAATGATGGCAATGACAAAGGTAAAAATAATGGGTGGGGTAGCTCAAATAACATAGAAAAACTTAGCAGAAAAATGCTAGATTTTCAAAAATGGAGCAGGGTTTTGGAGCGAGATAGCGTAAAAAAGCTCTGCGATATGCTAGGCAAAATCCACAAAGCCCAAAAAAAGCACGAGATTGAAAAATATACTAAAGAAGAGATTTTCCATACCAAAATCCCCACGCCTTATGCTAAAGAGGAAATTAGCGGAGTTACGCTTGGTAGGGATTTGGAAAATGTATTGCCTCAAGAGCTTGCACTGCTAGATGACAAAGATTTTAGCATTTTGTTTGATTTAAAATTTGCCGAAAATCGCTTATTTTGCTTTGAAAAACAAGGATACATAGACAATGTAGAATCAAAAACCACCACGCTTGAAAGACAAAAAGAAGTCGAGGACAAAAAAGGACCTATTATTTTGTGTATCGATACGAGTAGCTCTATGAGCGGGACGCCTGAGACTATCGCCAAAGCCATAGCACTTTTTATGGCAAAAAGAGCTATGGATACCAAGCGTGAATGCTTTTTGATAAATTTTAGCGTAGGGATTCATACGCTGGATTTAACGCCACCAAACGGACTTTTTGAGCTAATGGATTTTTTGGAAATGAGCTTTAGCGGTGGGACAGATGCTATGCCCGCGCTAAAAGCGGGGCTAAAAAAGATGCGTGAAGAAAACTACAAAAAAGCGGATTTGCTGATGATAAGTGATTTTGTGTTTAGTGATTATGGATTTGGTGATTTGGCAAGGCAAAAGGGGGCTACAAACAAATGCTACGCGCTATATGTGGGGGATTTTGACAGCACAAACGCTCAAAAATCAACATTTTTTGACAAGGAGTTTTATTATAACGACTACACACACGACATAGGCGAGCTAGATAGATTAAGCAAATATTTTTAGTAAGATAAAAAAAGGTTTGATAAAAACCTAGATAAAAATCTCAATGAAGTTTAATGAAAGCTAAAGTATTGATAAAACAAAAAATGGTGGCGTAAAATCTATTTTTTTACATATTTTTATCTATAAATGTTTTGCTTTGACTTTTTTGTTTCACAATTTTTTGTTGTCATAAAAATTTTCTATTTCGTAAAAATCCGCATTACGCAAAAATTTCTACCATACAAAACCCCCTCCACAAAAACCATACAAAATCTAAAATCTTAAAAAGTTCCTAAAATCTTAAAAATCTTTTTTGAGTAGCACATCTACTTTTAGGATAGTGATAAGCCTATCTTCGCGCTTGCCTACGCCATCTATCATACCGCCTTGAGAATTTACCAAAGTCTCTGGCACAGGGTCGATTTCAGAGCTAGATAGAGTGATAGCTGCTGTTAGCTTATCAATGACAAATCCCGCAAAATCATCATTTCTTTGCACGATAAGGTAGCGCGTGTCTTTGTCTTGTTTGATTGCGGGCAAGCCAAATTTTAGTCGCAAATCAATCAAAGGATAAACATTCCCGCGCATATTAAACACGCCTAGCACATAGCTTGGAGTGCCCGGCACGCGGGTAAATTCTGTGGGTTTTATGATTTCTTTGACATTTAAAATCGGCACGGCAAATTCTTCACTCCCCACGACAAAGCCTATGACTTGCAAGACTTCCTCTGGCTCTGCGCTATTGCTATCGCCTATGCTAACCATTTGTTTTTCTAGGATTTCTTTTACATTGTCGCTCATTTTACTCTCCTGTTGTTTCAAGGTGGATATTTCGTTTTACGACATTGACTAGGTAATCTGGCGTGTATGGCTTGGTGATGTATTCTGTCATACCTGATTCTACCCCACGCATTCTATCTGTCTTGCTAGTTCTGCTTGTAACGGCGATAAGTGGCAGGTTTTTAAATTTGTTATATTTGCGGACTTCGCTAGCGAAAGTATAGCCGTCCATTTTTGGCATTTCAATATCCACAAGCACGGCGTCTAGGGCTTTTTCGTTGTTTTTTACGATTTCTAGCCCTTCTAAACCATTGCTAGCTTCTAGCACGGTAACGCCTAAAGTCTTTAGGCATTTTTTCATTATCGCTCTATCGGTGTTGCTATCATCAATAGCTAGGACTATATAGTCAGATGGCGAGGTTTTTACCCTTGCTTGCTGGCTTTCCTCTGCTTTTGTGGTGATATTTACTTTGACTTCTTTTGCCATATCCATCATCGCAGCCACATCGACAATAAGCGTAATCCGTCCATCTCCCCTCACAGTCGCACCCGCTATGCCTTGAGTGCTTTTTAGGTAGTAGCCCAAAGATTTGATAACCACTTCTTCTTGCCCGATTAGATAATCCACAATCACGCCGATTTTTTGCTCTGCTAGGGCTATTATAACGACATAGACTTCATTTGGGGATTCTAGCACAGAATCCACCCCAAAAATATCTGTCAAACGCACGAGCGAGAGAACTTCATCGCGTAGTCTTAACACGCTTTTGCCATCTACGGTGTAGATTTCATCTTGGGTGATACGCACTGTTTCTTTGACAGATGAGAGAGGTATCGCATAATATTCCTCCTGCGCTCCTACTAGCAATGCTTGTAAAATCGCAAGCGTAAGCGGAATCTTTAGTTTGAAAGCCGAGCCTACGCCTTTTTCAGAATCAATTTCAATGATACCATTTAGTTTTTCGACATTGGTTTTTACCACATCCATTCCCACGCCACGGCCTGATACATTGGATACGACTTTGGCGGTAGAAAATCCGGGCTTAAAGATAATATTAAACGCTTCTTTATCGCTCATTGTATCGGCTTCTTTTTCGCTTATCACGCCTTTTTCGATAGCTTTTTGTTTTAGCATATCGACATCTAGCCCTTTCCCGTCATCGACTACTTCGATTACGATATGATTGCCCTCGTTATAGGCTTTTAAATCCACCCTGCCTTGCTCTGGCTTGCCTGCGGCTTTTCTATCCTCTGGGGATTCTACGCCGTGGTCGCACGAATTGCGGATAATGTGGATAAGCGGGTCGCCTATCTCCTCTACGACTGATTTGTCTAGCTCGGTTTCCTCCCCTGTGATGACTAGCTCGATATTTTTCTTTAAATCGCGTGATAAATCCCTAACCATTCGTGGGAATTTATTAAACACTTTGCCTACGGGTTGCATTCGCGTTTTCATTACGGCAAGTTGCAAATCTGTCGTTACGCTAGAAATCGAAGAAACAACTTGATTTAGCTCTTCTAAAAATTTCTCGCCATCATATCGTTCCTCGACATCGCCATAGATTTTGATTAGTCGGTTTTTGCCTAGCACTAGCTCGCCTAGCAAGTTCATAAGCAAGTCAAGCCTGCGGACATCTACGCGCACGGTTTGCTCGACATTTGTTGCGACATTTTTGGCTTCTTGTTTCGCGGCGGCTGGTTTTGCTGCTGGCTTTGGCGTAGCGGGTGTGGCTGGCGTGGCTTGGGTAGCTGGCTTTGGTGTATCAGGGGCTTGAGCGGGGGTAGATTGTGTGGCTGGGCTAGCTGGGGCTTGGATAGCGGGTGCTTCTCCGCTAGCGCGTTTTTGTGCACGAAGTTGTTTATCTGCTTCTTGTCGTTTTTGTAAAAGCCTAGCGATTTCTGCTTCGACTTCCTCGCTACTCATATTTGAATAATCTTTATCTGGCTCATCAGCTAGCGGATTGCTAGAATCGCTTGTAGTTTGCGCTGGCTGTGTGGCTTGAGATTGTGTAGATTCTGGTGCTGGAGTGGCAGGCGCACTTTGTGTGGGTGCTGCTTGTGAGGCATCGCCGCTAGATTCTGCAGGGGCTGCACCGCCTTGTGAGATAGCCTGGAGTTTTTTGACAATATCGGTAATGTCAATGCCTGCGTTTGCGTCTGTGCCCGCATCTCGTATGGCTTGCAAAAGGGCTTTCATCATATCGATTGAGACAAGCACCACATCCATTACATCTGGTGTGATTTTTAGCTCGCCTCTTCTTGCTTTGTTTAGGACATCTTCCATATTGTGCGTAAGCTTGGTAAGAATGTCAAAGTTCAAAAACGAGCTAGAGCCTTTAATCGTGTGTGCCACGCGAAAAATACGATTTAGTAGCTCCAAATCCTCTGGGTTTGATTCTAGCTCTACAAGGTCTTGGTCAAGCTGTTCTACCATTTCAAAGGCTTCTATCAAGAAGTCTTCCATTATTTCTTGCATATCGTCCATACTATACCTCACTTTTGGATTTGGCTTTGACTTTATGGTCTGGCTGATTTAATTTTGGGGTATTCTACCAAAAAAAGTTAAAAACCTACATAAACTACGACAAAAACTACGACAAAAGGCTAGCAACATTGCTCGCGCTTTTTTTTGTCAAAATTTTACCAAAAGGCTTTGTATTAAATTCGGCAAAGAAGCGTAAATATAAATTAGATTTTGCAATAAAATAAATCGTTGCATTACATTATGCTAAAAAACCTTGCGCGACTTACACAAAAAAAGTTTTTGCGCATTTTTGCACGCTAATTTTTGCACTCCAAAGTTTTTGCGCATAAGATTTTGTTTGGCTATTTTGATGATAAGATTTTTTTGATTTCTTCATAAAAAAGCTCTGGCTCAAATTTGACTATGTAGCCATCAGCCCCTACAATATTGCCTTTTTCCATCGTGTTTTGGTCGCATATCGAGGAGTTAAACACGATAGGGATTTTAGCAAACCGCACATCGCCTTTCATCATATTTGCAAATTGAAAACCATCTACTTTTGGCATTTCTATATCAGAGACAATGATTTTTAAATGCTCTTGCAAATTTGTGCCATATTGCTTAAATAGCAATTCCATTTTTGCCTTGCCCTCCTCGCCATCGATAGCTTCTATAATGTCAAATCCCATCGCTTTTAGATTTTGCACCACGCGCTTTCTAGCCACACTACTATCATCTAGCACAAGTGCGATTCCGCTAAATTTCTCTTGATCTTCCATTATTTCTATAATGTCATCAGCTTTTCTCTCATAAAAATCCAACTCATCAATAATACTCTCTAAATCCAAAATCAGCATTGTGTAGCCATCATCAATTCTTGTAGTTCCTGTTACCCTCCCGCGCTCTGAAGTGCTAGAGATGCTAAAATGCGCTGGCTCGACATTGCGCCAATTTATACGGCGGATAAGTTTGACTGCATCTACGATAAAACCTATTTGGATATTGTTAAATTCTGCGATGATGATTTTTTGACATTTTTGCAGTGGGGAGGCAAACGCAGGAGAATTTCTAGCAGAATTTTGACACGACAAACACCAATTTGATGGGATTTGTGCTGTGGGCTTTATATTAAGCCATTTTGATAAATCCACCACAGGGATAATCACCCCCCTTAAATCAAACAACCCAAGCACATAATCAGGGCTACCCGGCGCATCAAAAATCTCTGTGGGACGCTCCATCACAGATTGGACTTTTGCGACATTTATGCCATATATCCCCTCATAGTGTTGCCCATCTCGCTCCTCAAAGATTCTAAAATCTATGAGTGCGATTTCATTAAAAGATTCCATTTGTGTCGCGCTTAATGTAGTTGCCATTAGGTTTCTCCCGTTATGTTTTTTGTTTGGATCTTGCTAGTGGATTTGTGGCGATTGATTTTGGCATTCTATCAATTTTTGGCAAGTTTTTTGTAAGTTTTATAAAATCCAAAATCTACAAAAGCGTAAAAAAAACTTGATTACAAAAAAAAGATGGCAAAGAAATATATTCAATAGATTTTATTGTATTTTTTGTGTTTTGCAAATCTTGACTAAAATCCGTGATTTGCGCTCTTTGCCCGATGTGAAAATGCCCCTCTATGATTCCGCTTATTTGTTTTGTATGGATATTTTGGCTAGATTTTGCAAAATCGTTTATATATTTTTGTGCGCGTTTTTTGGCAAAATCATAAAATCCATTTTGGCTAAAAACTAAGCGTTTAATGCGCTTTTGATGGACTTTGTGGCTGATAAAATCATAGATTTTGCTAAAACTAAGTATATCTAGGATTTTAAATCCACTTAAAACTATCGCTAGATTCATAGTTTTTATGTAGATTTCATAGCCTTTGTCTATGAAAATATCGCCGTGTGCTAGGGCATAGATTTTGCCACCAAAATCAAAAAGCGCGGGTTGAGCGATTCGCGGATAGATTTTGACATTTGGCAACAAAGCAGAATCTATCCCAAAGTCGTGATTGCCCTCGAAATAAAAAACCTCGCATTGTTGGCTAAGAGCGTTGATTTTTTGGATAAGGTGGCGATTTTGCCTAGCAGAGCTAGGGATATGTCCAATCAATAAATCCGCAATATCGCCCATAAAAAACACTTGTGGAGGTGGCGAAATGATGAGAGAATCTAGCGTTTTTAAAAAAAGAGAATCTATGTTTGGTTGCGTGGCATTTGTGTTTTTTGCATTTGAAGTTGTCGCGTTTAGATTAGTAGCAAAATCGTGCCAATCACCACGCAAATTACCCAAAAAATCCCCCTGCGTATCAACCATATCACTTGCGCGGTAATGAGAATCTGCAATAAACACCGCCCCTTTTTCTAGCGTTGGCAATTTTTGCAAATGTGATAAATGTGTGGAGGTGGCGTTATGATTATCCATTTTTACTCTTTTTTAGCATTAAAATCTTGCGTTTATTAAGCTAGCTTTTTAGGCTTTTTGTGGGTATTTTTAGATTTTGTAATTTTAACCAAAAGTCGCTAAAAATTCACAAATTTACCAAAAAGCCACGACATTTAGGCAAATTTTTTCTATAATTATGCCTTTGTGTTTTTTAGTGTGTTTTTTGCTTATTTTAGATTTTTTACGCATTCAAAATCTCATCAAAGAAAGGCTTACAAACAATGCACGGATTTAAGATTTTTAGTGGCAATGCCCACGCAGACTTTAGCAAAGAATTTGCAAAACACTTAGATGTGATGCTCTCTTCTATCAGTATAAATCGCTTTAGCGATGGCGAAATAAGCGTGCAAATAAACGAATCCGTGCGTGGCAAAGATGTCTTTATCATTCAGCCTACTTGCCCCCCTACAAATGACAATCTTATGGAGTTGCTCATAATGAGCGATGCTTTTAAGCGAAGCTCGGCTAGTTCGATTACGGCTGTGATTCCATATTTTGGCTATGCTAGACAGGATAGAAAAGCAGCTCCTAGAGTGCCAATCACTGCCAAACTTGTAGCTAATCTAATCGAAGAGGCGGGTATAGATAGAGTGATTACTATGGATTTGCACGCGGGGCAGATTCAAGGTTTTTTTGATATTCCTGTGGATAATCTATATGGCTCAATCGCATTTTATGACTATGTGCGAAGCAAAGGATTTCAAAACCCAATCATCGCAAGCCCAGATGTCGGTGGCGTGCCAAGAGCTAGATATTTTGCTAAGCGGTTGGGCTGTGATTTAGTCATTGTCGATAAGCGCAGGGAGAGGGCAAATGAAAGTGAAGTGATGAATATCATAGGTGATGTGGAGGGAAAAAATGTTGTCTTAGTCGATGATATGATAGACACCGCAGGGACGATGTGCAAAGCCGCAAAAGCACTTAAAGAAAAAGGTGCGATTTCAGTTATCGCGCTTGGCACGCACGCGATTTTAAGCGGTGGCGCAATGGAAAAAATAATGCAAAGCGAGCTAGATGAAGTCGTGGTTAGCAATTCCATACCTTTAGCAAAAAAATGTGATAAAATCACAAGTTTGAATGTCGCGCCGTTGTTTGCAGAGGTGGTAAGGAGAATCTATCATAATGAAAGTGTAAATTCGTTGTTTATTTAGTTTAATAACATAACGCTAATCTTTTGGGTTATTTTGTGGGATTGCTTCGCGTGTTGCGCCTACGATGAATTTCATATTCTATCTTGGCTTACGCGCTTGCAAAACCCACAAACTAATCCCAAAATATTACGCGTTTATATGATAAAAACACTCAAAACAACAAAAAATCTAGGCACACCAAAACTAATAACTTAAAACAGCAAAGGACAAACTTGATTTTTGAGCACGAAATCCCCGAGGGGACAAAACTTTATTTTGGCAAATCCGCCCGCATAAAGCGCAAACTAGAATCTTATGCGTGCGAAGTGTTTAGTCAAAATGGATTTGAAGAAATCGTTACGCCGTATTTTTCATATTTAGAGCATCAGCAAAATATCGGCGATAGGCGCATTATCCGTCTAAACTCTCAAAATAATCATCAAATTTCTTTGCGATATGATTCTACGATTGATACGATACGAATCCTTACAAAAAGGCTAGGACGCGCTATCAATCATCAAAAATGGTTTTATATCCAGCCTGTGTTTAGCTACCCTACCAATGAGATTTATCAAATCGGCGCAGAATGCCTAAATCCAAGCAATTTCACTGAAGTGATAAAGCTATGTTTGCAGATTTTAGAGAATTTCTCGCTACAATCCCACCTGCAAGTAAGTAACACTAAAATCTTAAAACTATGTCTTGCAGAAATGGGGCAAAGCATAGAATCTTTTGGCACACTTTGCTTAGAGGAAATCACTCAAAAAGCCCCATTTATGCAAGAGATTGTAAAGCTATCTAGCATAGAGGATTTGGCAGGCTATGTCCCAAATGCGCCGATGTTTTTAAAGCTAGAGTGTGAGAGATTGCTTGAAAAGGCAAAATCTTGTGATTATCCTCGCACGCTTATTTCCCCACTAGAGCGGACGATGGTGGCTTATTATGATGATATTGTGTATAAGGGGTTTGCGCAAAATAGCGTGTTGTTTTTGGGCGGGAAGTATAAAATCCAAGATTGTCTTTGTGGGGGGGTGGGGATATATGAGGATAATGTGATTGCAAAAATCTTAAGAAATATTAAGTGAAATTCGCCTTTGGGTAATCATTGCATAGATTTTGTATTTTGCCACAAGGCACGCACGATAAGTGCGCTAACCTTGTGTCAAAATACAAAAAACTACACAAGCAATACCACAAATGCTAGAATTTAGATTTTGTGTAAAAATCGTAGCGTTTCTAAAATCTAAATTCTAGCATTTGCGGTATTGCTTCGTGCAATGCTTTTGTCCTGCGAATGAGGCGTATTAGACATACGCCGCAATGAAGCAGGGCAAGAGGATTGCACGAATTGATTACCCAAAGGCGAATTTTAAAGTAAGGAAATTGTAATGGCAGATTTAGTTGTTGGTATCCAATGGGGCGATGAGGGCAAAGGCAAAATAGTCGATGCCCTAGCAAAAGATTATGACTTCGTAGTGCGCTATCAAGGCGGACACAACGCTGGGCACACCATAGTCGTAAATGACAAAAAATATGCCCTGCACTTGATTCCATCAGGTGTGATTACCCCTCATTGTAAAAATCTAATCGGCAATGGCGTAGTCATCGACTTAGAATCCTTAATCAAAGAAATGTCCCAATTTGGCGACTTAGAGGGGAGATTATTTATCTCTGATAGAGCGCATTTGATTTTGCCATTTCACCAAGAGCGCGATATACTAAACGAAGCACAATCCAAAACCGCCATAGGCACAACAGGCAAAGGCATAGGACCCACTTATTGCGACAAAGTCGGCAGAATCGGCATTCGCGTATGCGATTTGTATGATTTAGACGCGCTAGAATCTAGGCTTTTTGAGCGAAAAGATTTAGATGAATCCCAAGTAAAATCTATCATTAAATTGCTAAAATCTTGCACACCTAAGATTTTGCCTTTTATCGCTGATAGCACAAACTTACTTTGGCAAGCACAAAGTAGCGGGCAAAAGATTTTGCTAGAGGGTGCGCAGGGCAGTATGCTAGATATTGATCACGGGACTTATCCATTTGTAACAAGCTCTACGACTATCGCTTCAGGTGCGTGCAGTGGGAGTGGCTTGCCACCAAAAGCCATAAACAAAGTCATAGGCATTGCCAAAGCGTATTGCACCCGTGTGGGAAATGGCGCATTTCCTAGCGAGGAGTTTGGCGAGATAGGCGAGCTTTTGAGACAAAAGGGGGCAGAATTTGGCACGACTACGGGTAGGGCTAGGCGATGTGGGTGGTTTGACGCAGTAGCAGCAAGATATGCTTGCAAGCTAAATGGCTGTGATGAAATCGCCCTAATGAAACTAGATGTGCTAGATGGGTTTGAAGAAGTCAAAGTTTGCGTAGCTTATGAATACAGAGGCAAAAAAATTGATTATGTCCCAAGCGATTTAGACAATGCAAAGCCTATCTATGAGGTTTATGCAGGCTGGAAACATAGTGCTAAATCCACCAAAATCGATGAGCTAGAGCCAAATGCAAAATCTTATATAGACGCACTTGAAAAGCTAGTAGGCGTGAAAATCTCTATCATATCCACAGGAGCGGAGCGCAAAGATAGCATTTATCGCTAAAACGCACTATCAAAATCTGCTACCAAAATGTGCTACAATATTTGTTGGATTTTAGCGGATTTTAGTTTTGCTAGATTTTGTGATGATTTTTGTAGATAAAAACACAAAGGGCAGAGATGAAAACTCCATTTGACGCACTTGTCCTAGCTCACAAAAAACGACTAGATGCAAAAGAGCTAGAGATCATAAGAGTAAATAACCAAATCGCTACGCAATATAGCACAATCGATGAGTTGCAAATTTCACTCTCTCAAATCACATATCAAAAAGAGGGCGATTTTGCACTTTTTTTGCAAACAAACGCCAAGCAAAAAACTATCATAGATGAAATCGATAGAATCCGCGCTTCTATATCCACACTCAAATCAAATCTAAAAACCCTAGAGCAAGAGCGCAAAACTATCTACATAGAATACGAAAAATACAAACATATCAAAGAACAAGAGAGAGAAAAACTCATAAAAGAGCTAAAAAAAGCCGAATCCAAAAACCTAGATGAAATCGCCCTGCTACTTTATAATAATCCCAATCAAAGCGAACTTTATAACCAAAAGGAGCAAGTATGAATGCAATAAAAAATACGCTGTTTTGTATGCTTTGTGCTAGTGTGGTGTATGGCGCACCTGCAAATACGCAAAACAAACAAGGCACGCAAAATGCAAATGAGATTTTGCAATGCAATGCCATATTTGAAGCGCGAAAAGGCGAGATAAAGGACTCTTTGCGTGAGCTAAATGAAAAAATGCAAAATCTAGAAGTCTATCGCAATGCCACACAAAATCTAATCGAGCAAAAACAATCTCAGCTAAAACTACAAGAGCAAGCCCTCCAAACCAAAATCAAAGAAGCGCAAGCAAGGCAAAAACAGGCATTTGACAAAGTCGCCGCAGAAAAAAAAGCAATCGAAGAGCTAATCGCTAAAAATGAAGAGATTTTAGCCCAAATACAAAGCACTTCAGCTTCCAAAGTCGCAAAAACTTTTTCAGGTATGAAAGACTCCAAAGCTGCTCCAATCTTAGCAGAACTAGATGATGGCGAAGCTGCTGAAATCCTAACCGCGCTAACCCCTAGCGAAGCTTCTAAGATTTTGGCAAAAATGGAAGCAAAACGCGCCGCAGAGCTTACAAAAGTCATCGCAAAAGGACCACCCTATAAAAAAAGCGATGACAAAAAAGACGCCCCACAGCCAAATCCTATCCCCGGACAAAATCCACAAGATGAACAAGCTGATGAAAAAGCGCAACTACGATTCCAAGATAATGGCGGATTTTGATGTGGCTTTATTTTGTGTGATTTGGATTTATTTGGCTTAGCTTAATTTTGCTTAATTGATTTTGATTTTATTTCATTTTATTTGCTTTCATTTGCTTTGGTTTTATGTAGCTTTATTTGGTTTGATTTTGCGTGAATTTGATTTTATGATAAATTAAAGACTCTAATTTTGTGATTGTTGCGCTGCGCTTCGTCATTGCAAGCGCAACTTTGTCATTGCGAGTGGATTTGATAAAATCCGCATCAATCTTTTTTATTAGATTTGTTAAAAGAGTGTTTTTTTTTTTTTTTTTTTGATATGGATTTTGTTTGCGTAGGTTCGCTTCCTAGCATTTACGCGCTAAATCGCCACTTCGTAGCTGTGGGCTTGTGTCGCGTGCGGATTTTGACTTGTCAAAAACTGCGTGGCAATGATAAAATATGTTTGGATTTTCACGCATTAGGTTCTGCGAAAATTTTTAAATCTAATGGCTATCAATGAAATCAGCCTAGAATCTCATAATGACAAAAATGCTCCACCTAAACCCATTAACGCGAGGGATTTGGAAACAACATACAAAATCTATGAATTCTTATCGTTTGCTCTACAATACCTGACAAATAAAATTGACTAAAAAATGATACAATACCAAGTTTAGCAAGTGCAAAGAATCTTGTGTTTGCGTAAAAATTACTTATTTTGCTGATAAATAAAGGGGTAGTATGACACGGAGAAAAATGCAGTTTTTTAAATTTCTGCGAAAAAAGGCTATGCTAAAAGATAAAAAAAAGGGCTACGCGGTTGGCAAAATGGATAGTTCATTTTCCTCAACTTCTAAAAATCCTTGCCAAGTAGAATGCCAAATCAAAGGCAAGTATGTGGAGTTTTCGTTTTATCCGTATATGCCAAATAAAAGAGGCATAGAGATTGACAAAAGTGAGCTAATCGGTAGTGTAAAGATTTCTAACAAAAACTTCAACCAAATTTGTGAGTTTTATTTGTAATGAATATTTTACGGTAAAGTAGATTTTGCAAAAAAAGTAGATTTTGTAGGAGGGTAGAGTTTGCGCGAAGCAGTTTTTGCAGAAAACATAGATTTTGAGTAGATTTTGCAATGAAGTCGTTTTTGCGCAGATTAAGATTTCGCAGTTATGCAAAAAATAGATTTTGCAAATAATATAAACATTTTTCAAAGATTAAGAGAATCTAGCGATTCTCTTAAAAATCCCCTCCATCAAATCACCTAAACTAATGCAAATTAGCCCACATTTTGCGCTTCCAAAGATACGCAAGCACAGCCATAATGCCAAAGAATAGCATTATTTTCCAACCAAAAGATTCTCTTTGCTCTTTTTTCGTGTCGCCTACTTCATTTAGGTAGTTTATGACTTTTTTCTCAGCTTCTTTTGTGAGTCCAAGTCTAGGCATAGAAGTGTTTGGAAGTAGCTTTTGCGGGTCATTTATAAACTTATAAAGATAGTCCTCCCCACGCGCACGAACCATCATAGACAAGTCAGGCGCACGCGCTCCTAGATACCTCTCCAAATCATCGGTGCTAGAGTTTGTGCTCATATAAAAATAAATATATGAGCGAGCTCCCAAGTAGCGATTTAGATCGCCAATGACGCTAGGCGAAGTCAGTTTGTCATAATTCACACTATGGCAACGCAAGCAGGCTTGTTCAAAGACTTCTTTATCGCTAATTTCTTGTGGCGCGATAGAGGCTAGATACGCCACGATATTTGCTATCGCTTCATCGCCTAGCCAATCATAGCCTGACATAGGATAGACTAAGTCCTCTTTATGCCATAGTTTAGAAGCCAAAATAGGATTTTTGATAAAATGCGCCAAAAAGTTGTGGTCTAGCACCGCTGCCACAGTGGATAAATCTGGCGGGATAACACCGTAAGCCTGCGAGACTTCCTCATCGCTTTGCTCAGTGCTACGAGCGGCTAAATCATCTTGAGATTTCACGGTGTGGCAGGAGTTACAATTTTCTATAAAAATTTGCTTGCCCTCTTCCGCATTGCCGTTTTTTAAATCCATCTTGCTCCAAAATCCATCTAAATTAGATAGATTTTCTTGGGCTTTGTCTAGCTCTTTTTGCGCTCGTTGTATGTTTAGTTCATTGCCACTTTTTTGGGCTTGTGCTAGGTTTGCATTTGCTTTTTTTACAAGCTGTTTTAAATCAAACACATCGCTTTTTCCACTTGCGACAAAATCAAACTGCGCGTCAGCTACTTTTGGGTGCATAATACTATGTGCTAAAGGCTCTACACCCCAATAAATCACACCTATGACAACCACAATAATGGCTAAAATCTTTATTTCTCTCATAGCCCACCTCCTTGCGTAGCTTTACGCTCTTTTATAGTGATATAAGGCAATGCTACAAATATAAGAAATAAAAATCCAAGCGAAGCTACACAGCCTATGTATGTGTTGATTCCCTCTGGTGGAAGTTTGCCATATATAGTTAGGACGATTAAATCAACAATTAGCAACCAAAACCACACAAAATACGCTTTGCGTTTGTGAGCTGGCTTTACCACAGGACTTCTATCAAGCCACGGAAGTAGCAAAAACACCACTTGTGCCACGCCAAATGCTGCAAGTCCTATGTCGCTAGCTTTGATTGGTCCTACATTAAAGAAAAATCCACGCAACACTTCATAACTCCACAAAAAATACCATTCAGGGTAAATGTGTGTAGGGGTTTTGAGAGAATCTGCTGGGTCAAAATTCACAGGGTCCATCGCAAAATCAAAGTGATAGCACACAAGGTAGAAAAATAGCACCATAAAGGCACAAACTACAAAAATGTCTTTTGACATAAACACAGGCCAAAAAGGAATCACTTTGGATTCTGCTTTTTTGCCCTCTTGGTATTTTTTTGCTTCTTCTTCAAAGTTGATTTCCTCGCCATCTTGGTTATTTACATGGGGAAATCGTAGTGAATAGAAGTGAAAAGCGATAAGTAGCATTATCACCACAGGTAACAACACAACATGAAGCATAAAAAATCTTGTCAAAGTCGCATCAGCTACCACATAGTTTCCTCTTATCCACTCGACTAAATCATCGCCAATAATGGGAATCCCACCAAATAGATTTGTGATAACCGTCGCAGCCCAATAGCTCATCTGCCCCCAAGGCAACATATAGCCACTAAATGCTTCCGCAGAAAATACCACAAAAAGTAGCATACCACCTATCCACACCATTTCTCGCCCCTGTTTATAAGAGCCATAATAAATCGCCACAAACATATGGATGTAAATAATCACAAACACCATACTTGCAGCCACAGCGTGGATATGTCGCCACAGCCAGCCAAACTCCACTTCTTTCATAATGGTGAAATTCACGCTATTAAACGCATAGTCCGTATCGGGCTTGTAATACATAAGCAAAAATAGCCCGCTTACCACAAGTAGCGTAAATAATGTCAGCAAAAGCACTCCCATAGCCCAAAGGAAATTGATATTTTTTGGAATCCAATATTCCGTCATCATTACCTTTAGAAACTTATTTACACCAAGCCTTTTATCGAGCCAATCCATAAGCCCTTCTGATTTGTTAAAAGTCGCCATTTTCTATCCTTTATGCTTTTAGCATTGCTTCATACTCAGGTCCAGCAACACCAAGTGTAAGCACCGTGCCTTCGATTTTGAATGGCGGAAGGTCAAATGGTCTAGGCGGTGGAGTGCCCTCGATATTGTAACCATCAAGACTAAATCTACCGCCGTGGCAAGGACAGAGGAAACTTTTTTCATCGGATTTGTAAAAAGGAATACAACCCAAATGAGTGCAAATCTGCAAACCTAGCGTATAAACTCCATCTCCGATTTTGAAGTTTCGCTTCGCATCAAAGCCATCTTGCGCTTCTTTTCTAATGATAAACACAGGCTTACCACGCCACTCTACACGAGAAAAATCACCCTCTTTTAATTCTGCTATATCTATGGTTGTGATACCAGCAGAGACGACACTTGGGAGAGGGTCCCAAGTTTTTTTCATAGCGATTAGCGAAGCCACAGCACCCACAGCGGTAACACCACCTAATGCTATGCCTAAAAAATCGCGTCTTTTGACTTCAGCCATTGCGTTCTCCTTTTGTAAAATCAAAAAGTTGATTGTAACGATAAACATTTAAAAAACTTATTAAATAAACGCAAAAATATAAAAAAACTATATAAAATCATAATTTCGCCCTTTTTGAGAATCAAAAATGAGCTAAAAAGTCTAAGCAAATATCAACAAATAGGCTTTCAAAGCGGATTTTAGGATATTTGCTTCGTTAAGAAACATTTTGTTAGTTTTGTGTGTTTAGCGATTTTGTGTGATAGATTTTGTGTCGTTTATATTAGTAGATTTTTATCTCAAAATCTTGTCTAAAATTTTAAGATAATTTACCTTATGTAGATAATTTTTGCGATACAATACCGACTTTGACTCTGTGTTTGTAGTCTAAACATAGCAAAATCAAATAATGACAAATCTCTGCAATCACTTAAAAATCCAAAGGAGAACCAATGCAACACAAACAAAATTGCGCACGGATACAACTTAGCAACATATATCAATATTTGCTTATCGGATTTTTGGGCTTCTTTTTAGCATTTAGCACGACAGGTTGCGCGCTATTTCAGCAAGAAAAAACAACAAGCGTAAAAGCCGATGAAATCGATGATGAGCCAGATACTACGCTAGAGGAAGAAGATGAGGAAGAAGTCGATATTTCAAAGCTAGAGATTCCAAAAGAATCGCTAAATATGCAATCTGTGGATTCTAAAAGATTTGCAAATGCTAACTCGGTAGGCACAGATGCGGACTACGAGGAGGAAGAGCTTAGTTGCCCTAAGCCAAAATATTTCCCCAAAAATCTAATTGCGCTAAAAAAACTCGTAAGAGATGAGAGTATATCATTAGGTGAGATTGACACGAGCAAAATCACAGATATGAAGCGACTATTTTTTGACGCAGAGGAAGACGAAGATGACCCTGATATTGAATATCTTATCCCTTTGCGAGATGAATTTAAAGGGATTGAATGCTGGGATGTCAGCAATGTCAAAGATATGAGCCTTATGTTTAAGGGATTAGAAACTTTTAATGAGCCACTAAATAGCTGGGATGTCAGCAATGTAGAAGTGATGATAGCGATGTTTGCTGGAGCAGAAGCGTTTAATCAACCGCTTGATAAGTGGGATGTAAGCAAGGTGCGCTCGATGAAAGGAATGTTTTATGGCACAAAGGCGTTTAATCAACCGCTTGATATGTGGAATATCCGCAATGTCAAAAATATGAATAAAATGTTTGAAAAAACCCCTGCTTATAAACAAAATCTTGACGCTTGGGGAGAAAAGCTCCGCCCTGATGCGATAATGAAAGATATGTTTAAAGATTCTGCCCTGCAGGCTCGCCCTCCAAAATGGCTAAAAAAATAACGCGTATTTTTGCTTGTTTTAATGTCATTTAGCTAAATTACTTTTTTAGAATTTTTAATCAATCAACTAACAAACCAAAATCTAAAATAGTTTTTTACGAGTTTTTAAGCGTTGATTTTGGTTTGTCTGCTTAAATGTTTTCTTGCATAATCAAAGCAAATATTGCAAAGTAATGCTAGCTTTGATTATGCTTTATCGCATTACAAATCTTTGTTTCAAATTTTTATCTTTTTTTAGATTCTTACTCTTTGTTGCGACTCTTTTTTTGTAATTCTAAAATCTTTTTTGCATTGCTTAAATCCAAGATTTTGTCAATATGCTATCAAACATTGATTTTGCTATGCGGATTTTACTATGTGGATTTTGCTATGTGTCGCAAGAAAATTATGATAGAAGTATGCCGTTATGGTATAAAAAAAGATTGCTACGCGTTTGTAAAATAGGCTAAAAAAAACAAAAACATAGCATTAAAAAGTGTTAGTTTAGGTTTGTAGCAAATGATAAGTTTGATAAATCCAAAGCCACTTTTTAGCTAAAATCCACATTATGCAAAATCGCTTTTTTTAATAAAAAGTGATTTTGCATAAAATCTAGGAAAAAGCTAAAAAAGGCTTTAGAGGTGTTTTGACTTCTTTTTTATTTTTTGGATTTTTTAGATTTTTTGCCTGTGTCAGCTTCTTGTGGTTTGTTTAGGGCTTCTATTTGTAGCTCTATTTCTGTTTTTACTTTTTTTACATTATCTAGCCACTTGCACGCCACTTCAAAGCCATTTTGACAGCCCATATCGCCCAAATCTATCGCTTTATCGATATATGGTTTTGCTTTTTTTGCGTCTTTGTCTTTTTCAAAATATATGCCACCTACGCCAAAGCAACCCATAGCACTTCCTAGCTCACAGGCTTTTTCATATAGTCTTAGCTCGTTTGCTTTGTCGCCCATATTGCCTACACCCATTCCATAAAATGTGCAAGCTGAGCCATATCCATTGTCGCAACTTTTGTATAAAACATCAATGTCTTCAATCAACCTATTTTCCCCAGCAAAAAGCGCGACTTTTAACACGCAGTATTTATCCCCCTTGCTTTTGCATAGGCTATGAAGTTTTTTTGCCTGTGCGACTTTGCATTTATCGCGCTGTGCCTCTGTCTTGTCCTCTAGGGAGCATTCCGCGCTTTTTTTGCTCCACTCGCTATTTTCCATTTCAGTTCCCACTTCCCAATCGCTATTTGGATATTTAGCTTGCAAATCTTGCGTTTTAGAATCCAACTCGCCACTAGATAATTCCGTTTTAGATTCTGCGTTCGCTTCTTGCACTGCGGCAGTTTGTGCTTGTTCGTTAGAAGTTGCTTGCGCTGTATCCTCTGCTTTTTGTGGGGATTGTGCTTGCGTTTGAGTGCCTACCTTAGATTCCAATGTAGAATCCATATTAGAATCTGCATTAGATTCTACTTTAGATTCTGTCTGCGTGTCTGTTTTGGCGTTAGAATCTAGGCTAGATTCTACTTCCTCGCCAAATCCAACCCCCACAAAACCAAAAATCCCAAATACTATTGCAATCGCTAATTTTTTCATAGCTACTCCTTATTAGAAAGTAATTTTGTATGGAAATTCTAGCACTTTTTTTTAAATTCAAATGATTTTATCATTTTCACCATTATTACGGCTAGAATTTAGGCTACTTAGTCCAAATATATTTTTTGTAAATTTGATAATGTAGCGCGGGTGTTTAGCAATAACATATCCGCTAATATAAACGCTAGCATACTCTCACACACCACGCTTCCGCGAATCGCTATGCAAGGGTCGTGCCTGCCTTTTAGCTCAAGTGTGTAAGGTTCTAGGGTGTTAGAATCCATTTTTAGCGTTTGCTGTGGCAAAAATATGCTAGGCGTTGGCTTAAAATGCACTTTGATGATGATATCTTCGCCATTTGCTATACCGCCCAAAACCCCACCGCTATGATTGCTAGCAAATCTAACATTATCAAAAATAGTTGCTTTGCTAGATTTTGCTTTGGTATCAAAGATAGATTTTGCGCTAGTTTTCTTGCTAGATTCCTTTTTAGATTTTGCTTTTGGATTTGTGCTAGATTCTAGCATCATTTCATCATTGTTTTGGCTACCTTTTTTTTTGCTAGATTCTACCCCGCTACCTATTTCTACGGCTTTTACGCCATTTAGCCCAAGAAATGCACTACCTATGGCACTATCTATCTTATAATACAACGGTTCTCCAAGTCCCCTTAACACCCTAGCATTTCCACTTGCTTTTATAATCGCGCACCCACCCACGCTATCCCCCGCTTTTCGCGCTTGCAAAATGATATTTTTTTGCTCATTTTCTTTGTCTTTATCAAGCGAGAAAATCTCACTTTTTAGCGCGTAGTCAAAATCTAGTTTTTCCCCCTTGCACCCGCCGATGCTAATAATCCCGCTTTGAGTAAAAATCCCAAACTCATCTAAAAGCATTTTAGCAAATGCCCCTCCTGCCACGCGTGCCACACTCTCTCTAGCCGAGCTTCGCCCTCCACCACGATAATCCCTAATCCCATACTTGCACTGATATGTAAAATCTGCGTGAGAGGGGCGAAACACATTTGCCACTTCGCTGTAATCTTTAGATTTTACATTGCTATTTTCAAAAAGTAGCGCGATAGGCGCACCCGTGCTAACACAATCAAAAACACCGCTTAAAATCTGTGGCAAATCCGCTTCTTTTCTAGGCGTGCCAAATGCGTTTTTGCCCCCCTGTCTGCGCGATAGTTCGTTTTTTAGCAATGTTTCATTTATCTTTACACCTGATGGGAATCCATCTATCACACAGCCAATATGCGTGCCGTGTGATTCCCCAAAAGTGCTTAGTTTTAAGGCATTGCCAAAAGTATTCATTTTTGTGCCTTTTTGTGAGATTTTTTTGCAGATTTTTCACTAGATTTCAAGCTAGATTTTTGGTTAGATTTTGATTTTTTGTCAAAATCTTTTGATTTGTCATCTTTGTTGTTATCTTTTTTAGGTTTGTTGTGTTTATCGTGTTTGGGATTTTTTTGGGATTTGTTTTTGGTATTTTGCTCATCTGTTAGCACTTGATATGCTAGCTTTGCGCAAGCTTGCTCAGCATTTTTTTTAGAGTTGCCATAGGCTTTTGCATAGATAGTATTGTGTATGCAAACTTGGGTAAAAAATTCTTTTTTATGATCAGGTCCTTTTTGGTGGAGTAGCTCATAGCTAGGCAGGACACCAAACCGCTCTTGTGTTAGTTCCTGCAAAGCGGTTTTATAATCAGTAAGCAAGTTTTCAAAGCGCATATTTGGGTAGAATCTCTCTAAGATATTTTGTATGATTTCGCGGACTTTATCAATCCCAGATTCTAAATACACCGCCCCCATAATCGCTTCAAAGGCATTGGATAGTAGCGAGTCTTTTTGCCGTCCATTGTTTTGCTCTTCGCTCATAGATAGCACAAGAAAATCCGCTATGCCTAAATGCCTAGCAAAGCTAGCAAAACTTTTTTCATTCACAAGGCTAGCACGCATTTTGGATAATCTCCCCTCATCAAAATGCACAAACTTGCAAAACAAATATTCTCCCACTAGCAAATCTAGCACCGCATCGCCCAAAAACTCTAATCGTTCGTTATTTTTGGTATTTGCGCAGCTTTTGTGGGTTAGGGCTTCTTGGAGTAGATTTTGGTTTGTAAAATGATAGCCAAGCGCGGATTCTAAGGGAGCGAAGTTAGACATTTTTTTCCTTAAGTTTTTTGTTTGTTAGATGTTATTTTTTCATAAAATCGTGTTGATTATGGCATTTGATTGCTTAAATACATTTTGTTATTTATGTGTTTTTTGAATGCTTTGGGCTTGCTCTCTTGCTATTTTATCACATTTTTCATTCATCATATCGCCATTATGCCCCTTTACCCAAGTAGCCGTGATTTTGTGCGGTTTTGAGAGAGATAGATACTCTTGCCATAGCTCGACATTTTTGACTTTGTCAAAATCTTTTTTTACCCAATTTGGAAGCCATTTGTTGATTGCCTCGCACACATATTTTGAATCACTAAAAAGCTCGATATTGCAGGGCTCTTTTAGGGCTTTTAGCCCTTCTATGACGGCGAGTAACTCCATACGATTATTGGTAGTGAGGGGGTGTGCGCCTTTGATGATTTTTTCTGCGCCTTTATATAGCAAAATCGCGCAATATCCGCCAGCACCCGGATTGCTTAGACACGAGCCATCAGTATGGATTTGAATCGACTTTGTTTGCATTTTTTGCTTCTTTTGTGGTTTTTTTGGGTGTGCAACTATGTAGTAGAAAAATTGCTTGCAAATTGTTTGGCACTATTGATAAACGCGCTATTTTTGGCAAAATCCATATTAGAATCTTTTGTTGTGGATTCTATGATTTTAAATACCAAGTCCATTTGCCCGATATTCGCACACAAAGGACAGCGATATGAATCAAAAGGAAAAATATTTTTGCAATGATTGCATCGGTATTCAAAAGTTAGCTCACCTTTTTGGAGCGAATGCGCAAGCAAAATCCGTAATGCTTCTAGCTCAAACACATCGCATTGAATCTCATCTTTGACATAGCCTTTTGCACGAAAAATATCCAAAATATTTTTGTGATTTTTTAGCTTTTCAAATGGGATTTCCTCTTTTTTGAAACGCCACAAAATATCTAGCACTTCTAAAATCTCATTTTGGTTGTTTGCTAGATTTTGCGCTTTGTTTTGTGGATTTTGCGTGGCATTTGTAGTGAGGTGTTTGCTAGAATCTAGCACTTCTAAATCCTTATTAAAATCCGCATTATAATCCATATTAGATTTTAGCGCATCGGCGTTGTTTTTTGCATTTTTGCTATGTTGGTTTATCCTTATTACCTCTTGCCAAAACGCTTCCCTATCATACATACTTAGATATTCTAGCCCTAAGCGGTTTATTTGAGCGCAATATCGCATAAGCGCGATGATTTCTTTGCGCTTTTTTTCTAGGGATAAAAAGTTGCTATTTTTTAGTAGCATAAAATGCAAGAATATGCGCATTTGCTCATTTTGTGCCCGCTCTTTTTTTAAGCTTAGCTCTTCTATGGATTCTAGCGCATCTAGGGCTTCTTCATATTCGCCCATACTCTCATACACGCGCATTAGATAATCTAGCACTTGTTTGTTTCTAGGATAAGATTTTATGATTTCTAAAAAGATTTCTTTTGCCCTTTGTAAAAACCCCGCTTCAAAATAAGTAACTCCTAATGATTCTAGGATAATGATTTTTTCCTCCGTGTTGCGTGCTTTTTCTAGCAAGCCTAAATAGATTTTGATAGCATAGCCTCTATCGCCCGCTAAAGAGTAAGTTTTTGCTAGTAGTATTAGCGGTGGGGTGGGGTTTTTTGAGATAGAGAGAAAATCGATAATCTCATCGCTAAGAGAACCCTCGCTATATGATTTTGCAAAATCCTCCAACGCCATTTCGCGCTTTTTTGCCTGATATTTATTTTTCCCCCAATCCGCAAAAATAATAATCGCCACAATGCCTAGCAAAATGCTAGCACCAAAAAGTGGGTCGTGGTAAAAATACATTATTTCATCAAACATTTATGCTTCTTTTGTTTTAGATTTTGGGTTTTTGCTTTTTTTATTGTCTTTGTTTGCTTTTGGATTTTACTTTTTTTGATTTTTACTTGCTTAGTTTAGCTAGCTTGCTTTTATGGTTCGCGCAAAGTCTGTATATGCGCTTTTTGCTTGATTTTTTCAAAATATTCGCTTAGGACTTTTTCTTGATTGTTTTGAGATAATTTTTGGGCGATATAGTGCCTTGCTTCATCAAAATTCATCACATTTTTGCCAATCTTTTTTACCACACGAAAAGTTACATAGCTTCCCCCGCCCGCATCTAGCACGGGGGTAAATCTCCCCTCTCTTAGCGATGAAAAAAGCTGTGCTATTTGTGGATTTAGCGCGCTTAGCTCTAATTTTTCTTGTGTTTTTTCTACGCCACTTATGGAGGTGTTTGGATTTGCTATGGTGCGCTCTAGTAGCTTTGGATTTTTGGAAGTGTAGCGTGCGACTTCAACTTCTTTTGGCGTGCTAAACTCGCTTTTGTGCTCATTATAATACCTGTGTATCTCATCTTCGCTAGAAGTTTCAGCAGATAGCAAGACATTTCGCATAAGCTCCCTAGTTTCTATTTGGTCTTTTAGCTCATCTCTATACATATCATATTCGATTCCCTCGCGCTTTAGGGCTAGCATAAATTGCTGCATATTCATTTGATTTTGATTGGCTATGTTTTCGATTTCTCTATCTAGCCTATCATCATCGACATTGATTTTTAGTCGCTCGATTTCTTGGGTTTTTAGCCGTTGGGCGATAAGAAATTCAACCGCTTTTTCTTTGTCAAAATGTCGTTGTTTTTGGATAGTTTTGATTTCATACAAAGTGATAGGATCGCCATTTACCTTGATAGCGACACCGCCTACGATATGCTCTTTTTTGGGTGAGTTTGTAAGCGTGGCTTGCGCAAAATCATTTTTTGATTTTGATTCATTTGATGAAGTATCTGTGTTTGTTTCTATGCTATTTTCTACGCCTTTTTCTGCGTTGGTTGCGGGGATTTGCGAAGTTTGTGTTTTTTGCATAGATTGCGCTTCTTGCGTAGATTTTTGATTAGATTTTGTGTTTTTAGCTATGGCAATGGTGCTAAACGCGCTTATAAACAACGCGCAAGATAAAATGTTTAAAATGCGTATATTGCGCAATTTACTGACTAGATTTTGCATATTTTTCTTTGACATATTTTTCCTTAAAAGATGAGATTTTGGCGTTTATTTTTGTGTTTTGATTTTGCAAGCGCAAGTTTAAACAAGTTTAAAATCAAGTTTAAAGCACAAGGCAAACAAAACAAAAGATTCTAACACATATTTTTTAATCATAGATTTTATGATAAATTTTGCGCTAATCACACATAAAATCCCCTAAAATCCATAAATATAGGCAAGACACAAACCAAAATATATTTTTACAAAAATAGTGTAGAATTGCATTTTGGCACGCCAAAGCACGCAATGTGCTAACAAATACTCCAACAAAATACACAATAAAGGACAACCAAATGTGTGGAATCATAGGCTATGTAGGCAAAAAAGAAAAAAAAGAGATTTTGCTAAATGGACTAAAAGAATTAGAATATCGTGGTTATGATTCTGCTGGATTTGCTGTGCTAGAAAAAGCTGAAAATAATCAACAAAATATCCACGCTTTTAAGGCAGTCGGCAAGCTAATCAACCTAGAATCTAAAACCAAAGATTTTAGCTCAAATGGGTTTGGGCTAGGCATAGCACATACTAGATGGGCAACTCATGGCAAACCAACCGAAATCAATGCACACCCGCACACAGGGGAGTTTAGCTATGTCGTGCATAATGGCATAATCGAAAACTACAAAGAAATCAAAACAGAGCTAGAATCTAGCGGACATAGTTTTTTAAGTCAGACAGACACCGAAGTCATCGTTCATCTTTTTGAGGAAAATCTAAAAGTAGCAAAGACGCCAAGAGAGGCGTTTGAAAAAACCGCTAGCAGACTAAAAGGCGCGTATGCCGTCTTGCTAATTAGCAAAGTCGCACCAAATGAAATCTTTTATGCTAAAAATGCAGCCCCGCTAATCATTGGCAAAAGCTACGCAAATAACGATAAAAATGACAAAACAAATGCCGAAATCTATTTTGCCTCTTCAGATGCCCCACTTATAGGACTTGTCGATGAAGTCGTATATATACAAGATGGGAGCTATGGCAGCTCGCTAGATTTTGATACACTCACGCCCAAAAAACCTCTAAGCATAAGCAAATCCTACGCACAAAAAGATGGATTTCGATACTTTATGGAAAAAGAAATTTATGAACAAGAAAAAGTCTTGCTAGAAACGATGATGGGGCGCGTAGGTGGCGAAGTAGATGGCATAATATGCCTAGATGAGCTAGAAGCACTTGGCATAAAAAGCACAGATTTTAGCAAGACTAGCGATTTAAGCAAAAACAAAGCAAAATCTAAAAACTGCGATAATGCCATAAAATATTCTCAAATCACGATCTGTGCGTGCGGGACAAGCTACCACGCAGCCCTTGTAGGAAAATATTTGCTAGAGCGACAAGCAAAAATCCGCACAAATGTCGTGCTAGCAAGCGAGTTTCGCTACGCAAAGCCTATTTTAAGCAATGATGAACTTTTTGTAGTGATTTCTCAAAGTGGCGAGACAGCAGATACGCTAGAAGCCCTAAAACTAGCAAAACGAAGCGGGCTAGACACGCTATCTATCTGCAATGTAGATAATAGCTCAATCGTGCGAGAGAGCAAAGCCACAATCCTAACTCGCGCAGGCATAGAAAAAGGCGTAGCAAGCACAAAAGCGTTTGCCACGCAAGTAATGGTGCTGTGGATTTTATCTGCGTATCTAGGCAAAATCAAAGGTGAGATAGATTCTAGCGGACTAAAAAAGCAAGCAAGCACAATGCTAAAAGCCGTGAAAGCCACCAAAGTAACGCCATCTTTGCACGAAAAAATCAAACGACTATCCAAGCGATATTTGCACGGACACGGATTTTTTTTCATAGGACGAGATGTGTTTTATCCGCTAGCATTAGAAGGTGCGCTAAAACTAAAAGAAATCAGCTACTTGCACGCAGAGGGCTATGCAAGCGGGGAAATGAAGCACGGACCTATCGCACTAGTGGATTCTAACCTTTTCACTATCGCGCTCATGCCAAAGCACCTATTGTATGACAAAATCTGCTCAAATGTCGAGGAGCTAAGCGCGAGAGATGCGACTATCTGTGCAATATGCCAAGATGATTTTGCGCTAGCTGATGACTGCATACGCATAGCCTCCGCTAGTAGCTATATGGAGGAGTTTTTTTCTATGATGATAGCACTGCAGTTGCTATCCATTGAAGTGGCGATTCGTCTAGGAAATGATGTGGATATGCCACGAAACCTTGCAAAATCTGTAACCGTGGAGTAGGGTTTATTGTTTTATATTTTTGCGCGGGCGCGGGAATGTATATTGAGAGACTTCGGTTTTTTGCGAAAACTTGATATGGTAATAGGATAGATTGCCACGCAAAAATTCGCTTACGCTCATTTTTGCTCGCAATGACGGAGTTTTTTTGTCATATTGAGCGCGTAAGCGCGAAATATCTCTATTTTTGTTTTTTAGATTTTTGAGATACTTCGCTTACGCTCAGTATGACAAATGTTTTTAGCATAAAAAAGTTGTTGTCATTGCGAGCGCAACTTGTTGCGCGTGGCAATCCACAATTAAAAACATAAAAAATGGATTGCCACGCATTGTATTGCAAATGCAATTCTCGCAATGGTGAGATGTTTTGGGTTTCGCTAAGTATGGCAATGGTATAGATATTTACGCTATCTTTATTCGCTCGCAACCATATTAGAGCAATTTAGTATTAAAGCAATTTAGTGCGGAGCTATTATCTTTTTTTTATCCATTTTATCCCCTCGTTATCGGTAATTATGGTTTGAGATACTAATGATGAATAATGCTAATGATAGATTTTAATAAACGCATAAAAAATTGTTTTAAGCCAAACCAAATAAAAATTAAAAATCAAATCCCCTCGATATATTCGCGCACTTTTTGGACAATCCAATCAGGCGTGCTAGCACCCGCTGTAATCCCGCAAGTTTTTTTACCACTAAACCATTTTTTTTGGACTTCGCTTTCATCTTCGACAAGGTAGCTATTTTTGCAGTTTTGCTGAGCGATATGTAGCAGTTGCTTTGTGTTTGATGAGGTTTTCCCCCCTACAACTATCATAATATCCACTTTTTTGCTTAGCTCTCTAGCGGCGTTTTGGTTGTCAAAAGTGGCATTGCAAATCGTATTAAAGATGCGCACTTCTTGGCATTTTGCGATGAGAAATGTAGCCACTTGACTAAAGGCTTGGATTTGCTTGGTGGTTTGGGAGATTAGGGCTACTTTGCGTGGGAGTTTGATAGATTCTAGCTCGCTTGCGCTAGAGATGACTATGGCTTGATTGCTTGCATAGCTCATCACGCCTTTTATTTCAGGGTGCTCTATATCGCCAAAAATTACGATTTTATAGCCTTGTTCGCTCATTTCTTGGGCGATTTGTTGAGGTTTGGTTACAAATGGGCAAGTCGCATCGACAAGGTTAAAATCTTTTTGTTGTAGATGTTCTAAATCATCTTTTGGAATCCCGTGCGTGCGGATAATAAGCGTGCTTCCGTCTTTTTGGTTTTTTATCGCCTCTTTAAAATCCTCGTGTAGTCCCACACCAAAATCGCGTTTTAAGCGATTTATTTCTTGGTAGTTGTGGATAAGCGGTCCTAGAGTGTGCGCGCCCTTGTTTTTTTCTGCGATTTTTATCGCTCGGCGCACCCCAAAGCAAAATCCGTGTTTTTTTGCAAGTAGTACTTCCATTATGCAAGCCTTATTTTAAGAAGTTGTGATATTTGCGATTTGGGATAAAATCTGCAAAAAATTTGGGAAAGAAATATTTATGCAGGATTCATCATCGATTTGCAATGGCGTGATAATCCCCGCAATCGCAAAGCTCATAGCGATTCTATGGTCGCCAAAAGATTTGATTTGTGGGATTTTATTTGTTAGGTTAGATTTTTTATGATTAGATTTTGTATTGCTAGAATCTAGGGCAAAATCAATGCTAGATTCTAGCTTTTTTGTGTGGCGAAAAAATCCACCACCATAGATAACATAGCCATCATCTTTTTCTTCATACTCCACGCCAAGCGCACTTAGATTGCATAAAACCGCTTTGATTCTATCGCTTTCTTTCACGCGCAATTCTTTTGCGTTTTTTACCTCGCTTACTCCATTTGCTAATGCCATAGCGATACTAAGGGCTGGCAGCTCATCAATAAGCCACGCGATATTTTCCTCTACTTTTACCCCCGCTAGATTCCCGCTAGCCACATATATATCGCCTATTTCTTCGTATTGCGTTTTGATATTTTCATAGCGCACTTTTGCCCCCATTTTTTCTAGCACTTTGTAGGCTTCTATGCGCGTGGGATTTAGCGCGACATTTTTTAGCAAGATTTCGCTATGTGGTGTGATAGCAGTGGCTAGGGCGAAATAAAACGCACTTGAAGGGTCGCAAGGCACACTAAAATCTAGTGGCTCTAAAGCCCTCTCAAGCGGGGAAATATGGATTTTGCGTCCGCTTAGATTTTGCGTGGCTAGATTTTGTATTATGTGATTTTGTTTGGCTAGATTTTTATTGGTGTTTGTATCGCTTAGATTTTCTATTTTTATGGGGGCGTTCATTCCTAGTAGCATACTCTCTGTATGCGCACGAGTTAGCGTTGGCTCGATATATGTGCTTTCGCTTCTTGCGTGCAAAGCAGAGAGAATCAAAGCAGATTTTACCTGCGCGCTTGCGATTTTGCTAGTGTAGCTAAAGCCATCTAGTTGCTTTGAGATAATGCTAAGTGGGGCTAGCCCACCGCTTCGGCTAAAAATAGTTGCGCCTATGTTTTGCAATGGCAATATCACGCGATTCATCGGGCGAGCGCATAGGTATCTATCCCCGCTTAGCACGGCGTAAAATCCGCTTGAATCGTTGCTAATCGCAGAATCTACGCTATTTGCGTCAAAATCTTGCAATATGTGTTTGTTATTTGTTTGGCTGTTTTTTTGATGATATTTTTTACTTCCTGCAAGCCCTGCTAAAAGCCCGATATATAGCCTCATAGCAGTCCCTGCATTGCCACAATCAAGCACACAATTTGGCTCGATAAAATCTTTTGGAGGGGTTAGTTTTAGCATTATTTTGCCATTAGAATCCGTGCAAGATTTTACGCTTAATCCTAATGCTTTGGCGATATTTAGCGTATTTAGCGTATCTTGGGCTTGCAAATAATTATAAACTACGCTTGGTTTATCGCAAAGCAGGGCAAACATAGCACTTCTGTGCGATATGGATTTATCTGGCGCGATAGAATCTATCTCTAAACAAAATGATGATTTTTGGGGGGAAATGCGTATCATATTAGATTTTATTGTTTTAGCTTCGCACCAAAGCTAGAATCTAGCACTTCTAGCACCGCTTGCACCCTTTTGCCTAGCTCATCTTCGCTAAGGCTAGAATCTATGGGCGTAAAAACTAAGCGAATAGTAAGCGCAAAGCCATCTTTTTCATAAATATCTAGCGGATAAGCCCTGCTAAGATGCTCTATGTCTGCGCTTAAAATCGCTTCTTTTATGTCGCTAAAAGGAATGTCTTTGTTGATTAGCACCGTTATGTCGCGCTCATTTTCGTGCAAGCGCGAAGTAGGCAGGGCTTTGGCTGGATTTAGCTGTGGGATTTCATAGATTTCGGCAAAAAAGCTATCAGCGATTTCTAATTTGGCTTGGAGCGTGGGATTTAGCTTTGCTACTATGCCGATTTTTTGCCATTGTTTTTGTGCGTGATTTTGCTCTTTTTTAAAATCGCTAGAATCTAGCGTATTAAAATCTTGCTTATCAAAATTTTGTTTTGGGATAAAAATCTCTGCGCAAATATGCGGGTGTGCTTGGGTCGGAATCTCACTTGGCTTTTGCAATCTAAAATCCCCTAAAATATTTGCTACCACCTCACAAAAGCTATAAAAATCCCATTTTTTGCCTTTGGGGTAGGGGTAGGACTCCCCTCTCTCTAGCCCGCTTGCTACAATCCCAAAATGCTCTTTTTGCTCTCTTTTTGCGTCATAAACTGCGCCTATTTCAAACAATCTAATATTTTTGTAGCCTAGATTTTGGTTGCGCTTAATGCTCTCAAAAAGCGATGGGATAAGGCTACTTCTAACCGTGTCTAGCTCGGTTGTGATGGGATTGCTAAGCTCTAGGGCAGAATCTAGCACTTCATAGCCCCATTCTTGCAAGACGCTTTTTTGGGCAAACAAAAAATGGATACATTCATAAAATCCATTTGCTAGAGCGCGTTTAGCTAAATCGCGCTTATTTAGATAGGAATGAAGCGTTGGCGTGTAGGCTTTTGGCTGGATACCGATGTAGGGTTTTGGCTCAATATTTTCTATGCCATAGACGCGCAAAAACTCCTCTGTGATGTCTTGCTGGGTGTGAATATCGTGGCGATAGGCTGGAGGAATGATACGAAAAATATCGGCTTCGCCATTTGCCTCAAGCCGAAAATCTAGTTGCTTTAGAATCTGTGCGATTTGCTCTTTTGATACATTTTTACCTATGGCTTGGCTGATAGCTTCAAATGACGCACTAATGACAATCCTATCTTTTGCTTCTTGCATTTCTAACTCTTGGTAGCCCGAGTAGATGAGACAATCTGCACGAGTATGCAAAATCTCACAAAAGAAATTCATACCTACAAATAGCTGTGGATTTGCCCCGCGCATAGAGCGGTAGGTGGTGGTTTTATCTTGGGCGATTTTGTGGGTGAAAAGATTTTGAGAGATAATATGTGGGGATAAAAAACTAGCCTGTATCACCACAATCAATGAGTCATCAGCCTCTTTTTGACTAGAATCTAAATCGTCCTCAAAAAAATCCTCCTCATCACTAGAATCTAGCTCGTATTCTTCGCGCTGATATTTTGTGATAGTAAAATCTTGGTTTGCTATTTTGCTATCATTTTTGTTGATATTTTTGCTAGCGTTTGGGCTAGATTGTGTTGGTGGATTTTGGGTAGATTTGCTGTCCTCATCGTTAGGATTTTGAGTAGATTTTTCATTAGATTGCTTGTTTGATTCTTTATTTGACTCTTGGGATTGTATTTTTTTAAAATCATCTGTTTTAGCATAGCTTTTTACCCCTATGACGCAGAGTTTGTTATCATCTCTATCATATACGCACTCAAAGCCTTTTTCATCTTTTTGCACTTTTAGCATCGCGGGCAATGCGCTATCGCAAGGAAGCGCGTAAATATCTAGTAGCACACCTGTCATAAAGGTAGTGAAAATTTTGTGGTTTTCTAGGGTATTTTTGGTAAGCAAGCCATTATAAGCGAGGATTATCTCTTCGATTACGGAGGGGCAAATATGCGTAATCTTAGCGACTTTGTAAAGCAAAATAGAATCAATATTGCATTTTGCAGTGGTGTTTAGCACCCTGCCTAGCCCTAGTGCTATGGCGTTTTCTCTCTCTTTTGGCAATGATACATAGCTATCAAACACGCTTGCCAGCTCTCTTGCCACACCTAGCACAGATAAGCAATCGCCACGATTTGGGGTTAGAGATATTTCTAAAAAATATTGATTAAAAAATGGATAATCGCTTAGCTCCCTGCCTAATTCTAGCTCGCCCACGCTAGAATCTAGCACCATAATCCCATCATTTATCTTGCATAGCCCAAGCTCGCTAGAGGAGCAAATCATACCATAGCTAGTTACGCCTCTAAGATTGCTTTGTTTGATTTCAAAAAACGCGCTTTTTTCATCTTTTGGCGGGAGTTTCGCGCCCTCTAAAGCAAGGGCTACAAACTGATTTTGCTCTACATTTTTCGCACCACATACGATTTGGAGAGTTTGGCTGCCTATATCGACTTGACATACGCTTAGTTTATCGGCATTTGGGTGGGGGGTTTTTGCGACTACTTTGCCTACGACTACGCGTTTAGACACTTGCAAACGCCATAATTTTTCTACCTCGATTCCAATGTCATTTAAAATCTTAGCAATTTGTTCAATATCGCGTCCCTCTAAATCGATAAATTGGGATAAAAGATAGGTAGAAATAATCATTCAAAATCCCTTAAAACTGCTCTAATAATGCCAAGTCATTTTCATATAGACTTCGCATATCACTAATCCCAAGACTTAGCATACAAAGCCTCTCAATCCCCATACCAAAGGCATATCCGCTGACATTTTCATAACCTACGGCTTTAAATACATTATCATTTACAAGCCCACAGCCAAGCACTTCTAGCCAGCCACTATGCGAGCATACGCGACAGCCCTCCCCACCGCAAAATACGCACGAAATATCCACTTCTGCGCTCGGCTCTGTGAATGGAAAAAATGAGGAGCGAAATCGCACTTTGACTTCGCCAAACATAAATTTCAAAAAGTTTTCTAGCACATATTTTAGATGCGCAAAACTCACTTTGCCCACTTCATCGACTAAAAGCCCCTCTACTTGATGAAACATAGGAGAATGCGTCAAATCATAATCTCGCCTAAAAGTCGCGCCCGGACAAATCATTTTGATAGGTGGTTTTTGAGCTAGCATAGTGCGGACTTGCACGGGGGAGGTGTGCGTGCGGAGTAGCTTAGAATCATTGAAATAAAAGGTATCTTGCATTTCCCTTGCGGGGTGGTATTTAGGCAAGTTTAGCGCGGTAAAATTATGAAAATCATCTTCTACTAATGGACCCTCACATAGCTCATATCCCATACTTACGAAATAATGTATAATTTTATCTTTTGTGTAGTTTATGGGGTGTCCTACGCTTCTGTTTTGGGTTGTATTAAAAAGGCTTACATCAATTTTTTCTTTTTCTAGCGCGGAATGTAGTTTAGCAGATTCTAGGGTGGCTTTTTTTGCTAGGTATAGCGATTCAAAAGTATTTTTTAGCTCATTTAGCTCTTTTGCTTTTTGCTTTTTTTCCTCTTGGCTTAACTCTCGCAATAGCGCAAATTGCGCTGTCAAAATGCCTTTTTTGCCAAGAATCTCTACGCGTAGATTTTCCAACTCCTGCAATGTTTTAGAGCTTTGAATCTTATCTAAAAACGATTTGTCTAAAATCGACATTCATACTTCCTTAAATTAAGCCACTTAATGTTTTATTTGAGCTAGCATTTTAAGCCATAAATTAGTTTTTAGCTTACTTCTAAATCCCCCTCCTAAAAACCATAAAAAACCAAGTAAAGCACCAAAAACCAAAACCCCCCCAAAAAATATTATCTCTTAGAGAATTGTGGGCTTCTGCGTGCTTTGCGTTTGCCGTATTTTTTGCGCTCTACTACGCGTGAATCGCGTGTAAGTAAGCCTTTTGGTTTCAAAACCGCCCTAAAGGCAATATCATAGGAATTTAACGCCTTAGAAATCCCGTGCCTTAGGGCTTCTGCTTGTGCGGAGTAGCCACCACCAAAGGTGTTTGCCTCAATATCTACTGATTTTTCTTGCTTGGTTAGCACGAGCGGTTGGAGGACTTTTTTCTTTATCGCTTCGTGTCCGCCCAGCCACATATCTAGCGTTATTCCATTGACTTTTAGCTTGCCACTGCCAGATTTTAGCCATACTTTAGCGATTGCAGTTTTTCTTTTGCCTGTTGCATAGATTTTTTTTGTTGCCATTTTTTTCCTTTCTACTTGCTTTTATTTGCGCTTTTTGTGTTGTTGATTTGCGCTGTGTGTGGGTGTTCTTCCCCAGCATAGACTTTTAGTTTTTTTATCATTGCTCGTCCTAATTTTGTCTTAGGTAGCATACCTCGCACCGCTAGGTAGTATAGCTTTTGTGGGCTTTTTTCTAGCATTTCTTGCAGGGTTTTTGATTTTGCGCTACCAAAATAGCCTGAATGTGTAAAATACTCTTTGTCTTGGAGTTTTAGCCCAGAAAATGCGACTTTTGTGGCATTTACCACTACTACGAAATCCCCACAATCCACATTTGGCGTAAATGATGGCTTATGCTTGCCACGCAAAAGCGTGGCGATTTGCGTGATGAGTCGTCCAAAAGTTTTGTCTTTTGCATCAAGCAAATGCCACTCTCGTTTGATTTCGCTTGATTTTAGCGATTTTGTCATTTTGTCTGTTTTGTTGGTTTTATTTGCCATTTCAATGTCCTTTATGACTTCAAAGTTACAAAAGCAAAATTATAGCTTTTTTTGCTTAAGTAAAGCTTAAATTATGCAAGATTTAAGGTTTTTTGCCATAGTGCCTTGTGGCGCGTATTTTAGATTTTGATTTGTAGATTTTGCAATAAAAATAGATGTTTAATCTAGCGTCTAATTAGCATCTAGTTGGTTTAATCGCTACTTTGTTTATATCTTGCAAAAGTGTTTAACCCAAAACCTTTATAAACCAATCCTGCTTTATTATTTAGTTTTTTAGGCTTCTTTAGCTTGCATTTCTTGTGCTAGATTTTCTACTTCCGCGACAAATTCCTCTAGCAACTGCGATTCGGGGAGTTTTTTTAGAATCTCCCCCTTTTTTATTATCATTCCGCTTTTGTTGCCAAACGCTATGGCAATGTCTGCGTGTTTTGCCTCGCCTAGCGCATTTACCGCACAGCCCATCACGCTTACTTGCATAGGAGTTTTGATATGGCTTATGCGAGATTCTACGGCTTTTATCATCTCTACTAGATTTGCTTCTATCCGCCCGCAAGTCGGGCAAGAAATGATAGTGATTCCCTGCTTTTGTCGCCCGCTATATCGCAATATAGCGCGTGCTAGGGCGATTTCATTTTCTAGCTCGCCTGTGATAGAGCAGCGCATCGTATCGCCTATGCCCTCCATAAGTAGCCCTCCTAATGCCATAGAGGATTTTATCGTGGAGTGAAACATCGTCCCAGCTTCTGTAACGCCTAGATGAAAAGGATACTCCACAAGCGGACGAAGCATTCTATACGCGCTCATTGTGCGCTCTGCATCGCTTGCTTTTAGCGAGATTTTGATATTGCTAAATCCAAAATCCTCTAGCAATTTAATATTATAAAGCGCAGATTCTACCATTCCTTTGGGAGTCGCGCCATATTTTATGTCAAACTCTTTTTCTAAGCTCCCGCCATTTACGCCGATTCTTATGGGGATTTGTGCTTCATTGCAGGCTTTTGCTACGGCTTGTATTTTTTCTTTGCTACCGATATTTCCGGGATTTATGCGTATGCAATCCACGCTTTGGGCAGCGATTAGTGCGTATTCATAGCGGAAATGAATATCAGCGATAAGTGGCAGTGGCGAGATAGATTTTAGCTCTTTTAGCGCGTTTGCGTCTTTTAGGTCATGCACTGCTACGCGGACAATATCCGCACCTGCTAGGGCTAGTCTATCAAGTTGTTCTTTGGTAGCTTTTATGTCTTTGGTTTTAGAAAAAGTCATACTTTGCACAGAGATTGGCGCGTCTCCTCCTATGGCTACTTTTCCTACAAAAATCTGCTTTGTAGGATAGCGAGCAGGCAAGGTAGCGGAAGTAGTAGAAGCGTTGGTATTATTTTTTGTGCTAGAAGTTGTTTTAGATTTTGTTGGCATTGGTGTTTCCTTTTTTAGATTTTGCAAATAATCTCTACGAAAATCTTTGTAAAAATAAATCTTGCATTGTAGCCAAAATCTATAAATGTGAAATTATGCGAAAATGTGCTAAAATCTAGCATTTTTTTTAAGCAGATTTTATCTCGCTTAAAAGCCAACTATCAACAAAACAAACAAAAGAGGACAAATGCACGAATATTCCATCATATCCGCACTCATAGAGCAATGTGAAGAAATCGCTATCCAAAATCGAGCCTACAAAATCGATGAAATCACCATTAGCGTGGGTGAGCGAAGTGGCATAGAAATCGAGCTATTAAAAAACGCATTTGATACATTTGCGATGGAGAGCATAATATGTAGCGGTGCAAAGCTCATCATAGAGAGGCAAGAAGTAGTCCTAGAATGTGCTAAATGTGGCAAACAAACAAGCGCAAAAGAAATGCAATACAGCAAATGTCAGCACTGCTCTAGCACGCAAGTAGAAATCATAAAAGGGCGCGATATAATGCTAATGCGACTAAATATGCTAGAAAATCAAACAACTTAAAGGAGCATAAATGGAGCTAGAAAAAGAAATCATAAAAGAAGTCCTAAGGCGAGCAGAAAACGAAAATCTACAAGATATAAAAGATAGTTGGGATATGCGCGGTTTTATCGGGCGCAAAAAAGATGAGCTGACAAATGAAATCAAAAGCTATAAACAAGAGATTTTGACTTATCAAGATGAGTTAAAAGATTTGCGAAAAGAGCTAGCAGAGGGCAAAAATACCATAGAGGATTTAGAATCCAAAAAACAACGATTAGAAGAGGACATAAAACAGCTAACCCAAGAGCTAAAAGTCGAGCAAGCAAAAAGCGAAGTCAAAGCCGAGCAAAAAGAAGTCCTAAACTCACGCCAAAAACTCCTCCCCGCCGCCCTAAAAAGCGTGCAAATCTACCTAAAAGACGGCTCTGTGGCAAAAGCAAAACCAGCCCAAAAACTATTTGGCGAGGATATATACAAAAAATATCGCGTAGAGCTAAAAGAAAACCATATCTTAAAAATGCAGCTTACCGAACTAGAGCTAGAAAACAAACGATTAAATATTGAATTGCGCGATTTTTATGCCGAGCTAGTGCTAGAGGGTATGAGCGAAAATCAGCAAAAAGAAGCGACAAAAAAAGCCAAAATCGAAATGCTTTTTGATGACAATAAAGAATCTAACGACAAAGCAAAAAATCAAGCAGGGCAAAAAGAAAAAAAATCTAGCGAAATTATTGACTCTAAAGGCGATTTTATCGCTACGCAAGAGGATATAAGCGAGTTTAAACAAATGCTAAAAGCCCAAAAAGAAAAAAAGACAAAAAAATGACAAAACGCACAAAATGACAAAACGCATTGTAAATTTTTGTAACTTGATTTTGTAAGTATTGCGTAGGCATATTATTTATACTATAATTAAGTTACTTAGATTATGCTACTTGACAAGGATAAACAATGACAGATTACAGCACATACAACGCGAGCAAATTAAGGCACGCTCTAAATTCCACTCGCAAACAAATCGCAAAATTTGAAAACGAAATAATCAAGGCGGATAAGCAGATAAAAATATGTAGTGCAAAACGCGAGACATATTTACAAAGAGAAGCCATTATCGCAAGGGAGCTAAATATGAAGTTAGCAGTTCCAAACGAGGAAACACGCAAGGCATTAGATGATGATTTTATTGTCGCTAGTGGAATCAATCATACAGAGTTTATGGCGTCCTTAGATGATGAGGACTCATAGTGCGAGAAATTTTTTATTATAATACTTACAAAAAAGATTTAAAGCTAGTAAAAAAGCAAAGCTCAAGCAAAGGTTGGGATTTAGACAAAATTGATGAAGTAGTTTTGATTTTACAAACTAGCGATACTTTGCCACCAAACTTGCAAGACCATAATCTTTTGGGAATTTATAAAGATTTTAGGGAATGCCATATTTATGGGGATTTAGTCATTGTTTATACACGCAACGAAACAGAATTGCATTTGCGCAGAATAGGCAGACACCAAGACTTATTCAAAGATTATTAAATAGTGCAAAAACGATTTTGCAAAATCTATGTGATTAGCTGTTGATTTTTTTTTTTTTTTTTGTAATATTGCGTTTTTACACAAAAACTTAAAAGGAGTGAAAAAGTGGCTTATCTTTATGGATTTAGCGCGATTGGGTTACAAGATTTTATTTTTCGCACAAACGCATTGCGTGAGATTATCGGGGCAAGTGAGTTAGTAAAGAGGATTGATAATTTAGGGCAGAATTTACAAAATTTTTTGCAAACAAATGGCGTGAATCTATCCAAAAACCCCGAAGTGATTTTATCAAATGCGGGGAATTTTCGTGCGATTTTTGATAATGAAGCAGATGTGCAAAATGTCATCAAAAATCTACCCAAACTAATCACAAAGCAATCTTATGGACTTCAAATCGCTCAAAGCCTAGTAAAAATGCAAGGCGATGATTATAAAAACGCGAACTCCACGCTAGAATCTCGCCTAAAAATCGCACGAAATAAAATCACATTTCCGCTTGATTTTTCGCTACTGCCATTAAAGCATAATCCAAAAACCGCCCTCCCGCTTATTCCGCAAAGCAAAAATGGCGAAAAATGCGATAAATCCACACTTCAAAAATTACAAGCCTTTGATGATTTTAATCAAATTCACCCAGATTCTATAAACGAACTAGCCCAACTAAAAAATGCCAAAAACAAAATCGCCTTGCTTTATGCCGATGGCAACGCGCTAGGCGCAATCGTGCGAAATTTAGACAAAAATGAAATGAAAGATTTTTCACATAAGCTAGACAAAGCCACAAAAGACGCGTTTAAAAATGCCTGTGAATCCACAAAACAAAATCTAGCCAACAACGATAGCTTCAAAATCCGCGAAGTGATTTGCGGTGGCGATGATTTGGTAGTGGTTTGCAACGCCGATATTGCGCTAGATTTTGCAAAAAATTTTTTAGCGCATTTTGAAAATGCCACACAAAATATTCATAAAGGCGAAAATCTAACCGCGTGCGCTGGAATCGCATTTTTTAACCACAAATATCCCATTCACTACGCCCTAAAACTTGCCAAAGATTTGTGCGCTCGTGCTAAAAGCGACTCTAAAACCATAAATGCCAAAAATCCGCCCTCTTGCCTAATGTTTCACAATATCCAAAGCTCTGCGGTGCGAAGTTTTAGCGCGTTTGTCGAAAATGAGCTGACTTTAGGCACAAACAAAGTAGCACAAAATGCCGTTAGATTAGATTTTGGTGCGTATTTTTTGCGACAAATCAATGAATCTACGCCTACGATAGAAAACTTGCTAAATTTAATAGATATTTTTAGGGACAAAGATTCGCCTCTGACGCGCCTTAGGCAATGGCTAAGCATATTAGAATCTAATCGCAATTTAGCGGACAATGAACTACAACAAATCGCTAAAATCTACGCGGATTTTGGCAAAGGCAATAGAGATAATCTAGCAAGTTTTCAAGCCCTGCATAAAGATTTGCGCCTAGAAAATCTCATAGTGCAAAAAGACGGCATAGAAAAAACGCCCATTTTTGACATTATCAGCATTATTTCAAACACGCAAAGCATACAACAAAAATGAGGGGGAGCAAAATGAATAAACCTAGCGAAATTATCCACTACAAAATCACATTTTTAGATTTTTGGCATTTAAGCAGCGGGCTAAGTGGCGGAGTGCGGTTTGACAATAGTGCGATAAAAGATAATGAAGGCTTCCCCTTTGTCCCTGCTAAAAGCCTAAAAGGCGTTTTGCGCGAAGTAGCGACTTTGCAAAAAGCACATTTTTCAAACGACTTTGTAGAATCTTGCTTTGGTGAAGAAGTGCAAAAAAATCGCGCACCAAACGCTGGGGCTTGTCATTTTAGCAATGCGACTTTAAGCCAACTTACCAAAAAAGAGCTAAAAGCCCAAAATCTAACACATTTTTTATTTGCCAAAATCGCATCCACAGCGATTGATGAGCGTTATGGCAGTGCAAAAGATGGCTCATTGCGCGAAATCGAAGTGATAAAGCCCATAAGTCTTTATGGCACAATCCACAATGTCCCATCACAGCACACCCAAACTATGCAAAATCTACTCAAATCCCTAAAATCAATGGGGCTAAATCGCAATCGTGGATTAGGACGGCTAAAAATAGAGATTTTGCAAAATAACGCAAATAGCGCAGATTCTACGCATTAAAGGGGGCAAAATGAAGCAAATATATTTCAAACTCACGCTTTTAAGCGACATTGTTTTGCAAAAAAGCGCGAATACGCAGGGCAAAAATCAAAGTAGGGATTGTATCAGTGGCGCGGTGTTTTTGGGTATCGTAGCAAAGCATTATGATGAGTTTGCAAAGCCTTTTGATATTTTTCATAGCGGTGCGGTGCGATTTGGCGAGGCAAAGCCGCTGATAAATGGCAAAATCGCATACAAAACCCCACTTTGCTTTTTTGCTCCCAAAAATGCCACGCAAAAAGATAATGGTTCTAGCGAAATCTACAACGCGCTATTTTGTGATTTAGGCAGTGAAGTATTGCAAGAAAAGCAACTAAAACAGATTCGTAGCGGCTACATAAACGAAAATTTACAAAAGGCGGATTTAGCGACTAACTACACACAAAAAGTCAATCTATCTACAAAAGATAATGACGGAAATAACGCAATGTTTGGATATGAAGCTATCGCAAAAGGTGCGGAGTTTGGCTTTTGTGTGAGATTTGAAAATAGCGTAGCCCAAAATGACATAGATAAAATCACACAGATTTTGCAAGGATTGCACTTTATCGGCAAATCTAAAAACGCCGAATATGGCGAGGTAAAAATCGAAGTTATGGAGGATTTTAGCGAGATACCCACAGAATCACATAGCGTTATAAATACAGATTTACACAGCGATTCAAACGAGGTTTTTCTCTATGTCGCCTCCCCTTTGGCACTTTTTGATAGCGACACTACGATGCCTACTTTTAGTCTAAATGCGAAAAATTTAGGGCTAGATTCTGCCAAAATCGTGTGGCATAAAACACATTTGCAAACCCAAATCTACACGCCTTATAATCAAAAGCGAAAAGCAAAAGATAGCGCACGGCTAAGCATTTTGCAAGGTAGCGTTATCACGCTTACAAATCTAAGCCAGCGCGATAAAGAAAAGCTAAAACAAAGCGTATTTTTCGTAGGGGGATTTTTAAGCGAGGGCTATGGTGAAATGCTAGTGAATCCTAGCTTTTTACTACACGGGCAGGGCACAAAATCATTTGCGTTGCAAGATGGCAAAATCAAAAAATCTAAAATCGATTGCACCGCTTTGCAAAATTTACCAAAAGATAGCGATTTAATCGCGTATTTGCAGGATTTAAAAAAGTTAGAATCTAACAAAATCAATATCCAAAACGAAGTCGATGACTTTATCGCTAATCACAAAGATAAATTTGATAGCGTTACAAACGCGCAATGGGGAAGTATTCGCGCATTTACCCAAATGGTAGATGAGGGCGAATTAGCAGGGTATATCAAAGAATACATAAACGAAGAGCGATTAAAAGAAAAATGGAGCGATGGGCGTGAAGTGCTAGAAAATTTTGTAGAGACGCACGACAAAGACGCCATTGCTTTGCTTGCTACGCGTATGCCAAAAGCGCAAGATTCTAAAAAAGGGGGCGATAAATGAGCAACACAACAATTTTAGCACATATCATTTTGGAGGCAGATTCCGCGCTTCATTTTGGCAGTGGGGATTTTGATATGCTTTATGATAGCCCCATTCAGCGCGATTTTAATGGATTGCCCATCATTCTTGGGACTAGCATTTGTGGCGTGATTCGCGCCCTTGCAAAGCAAGAGAGATTAGATTTAGATTCGCTTTTTGGAGGACAAGATTTTGGCTCGCGCCTTATCTTTTCAAACGCTCTTCTTTTGGACGAAAATATGAAAGTCAAAGAAAATCTAATCCCATTTAGCACACTTGCAAAATCCAAATTTTTATCGCATTTTCTCTCTTTGCCACAACGGCAACACAACGCCATTGATTACAACGGCACTTGCAAAGACGGCGCAAAATTTGATGAAGAAGTCATTTTCAAAGGCGCACGATTTAAATGTGCTATGTCTATGGATTTGTCAGGTGGCGAAAATGAGAAGCGCGACAAAGAAGCGTTTTTTAAGATTTTAAGCCTTTTTTACTCGCCATTTATTCGTTTCGGAGCGGGTAGCACAAAGGGCTTTGGCAAAATTAAAGCACACAAAATCACTTATGAGATTTTGCAAACCCCTTTTAGCAAATCCGCTAGTCTAAATGAAAATCTAAGCGAACATTTCACGCCCGATTCTAGCATTTTATCGACAAAAAATTTCACGCATTACACGCTAAATCTAACGCCAGAGAATGTCTTTTTATTTGGTGCGGGATTTGGCGACAAAGAAGCTGATAGTATCGGTGTGAGCGAAAAAATCATCGATTATGACAAAGGCGATTTAAGCAAAGCAAAACTACTAATCCCCGCAAGTAGCATAAAGGGCGCGGTATCCCAACGAACGCGCTTTTATATCAACAAACATTTAGGTAACTTTATCGGCGAAACTAACGAGCTAGACAAAAAAGCCACACAAATCCACGCCACACTTTTTGGCGGTGCAGAATCTAGCGACACAAAATCTGCAAAATACCAAGCCACAAAGGGCAAAATCCTAATAAGCGATTTGTATTTGGATTTTGATAAAAACAAAGATTCACAGATTTTCGCTCACAATAGCATAGATAGATTCACAGGCGGGACGATTGATGGGGCGTTTTTTCAAGAGAGCGCAAACACAAGCCCCGCTTTTAGATTAGATATTTTTGTGGTAAATACGACAAATAGGGCGGATTTTCAAGATTTTGAAATCGCTTTGAAATCTTTTGAAAAGGCGTTACAAGATATTTGTGCGGGGATTTTGCCACTAGGGGCAATGAGTAGCAAAGGACACGGATTTTTTAGCGGGATTTTAGAAAAAGACGGAGTGCGCTTAAACGCGCAAAATGGAGAAAAAATATGAAAAATTTTGATGAACTAAAAGCGCAATTTAGCGCGTTGCAACGCGAAAATAAACATTTTGAGGGCTATATTTTAATGAGCGATAAAGAGCCCAAAGATTGTTTATTGGATACGCCACAGATTTTGCCTAGCTTTGATTCGCTTCACAATGGGCGCAATTTTATCGTAGAAGCGGGGCTATTTTGCGCAGATGCAAATGAGTGCATTTGTATCCGCCAAATCAACAACGGCTTTTTATTTAAGCGATTTTGCCTAAATGACTATCCGCACAAGGATTTTGAAAATTTCATCGCCATAAATGGAAAAGTGGCGAGAGTGGCGCAGATTTGGGAGGAAGTGTGCGATGAGGTATGTGAAAATCTGCCTGTTTTAACGCATAAATTTAGCGTATTTGCAGGATTTAATCGCAATATAGATTCTACAAAAGGGGGCGAAAATGGATAAAAATTTTGGAAATTATAACAAACGCGGTGGCAATCAGCGCAATCAAAATCATCAAAACAAACCAAAAGGGCAAAAAACGCCACCACCATATAATTTTATAGAGCCAAATGAGCGCGTATTTTATCCCCAAGAGTTTGGCGAAGTCGCAGATGATAAAATCAGTTTTACGCAACCTTTCAAAGATTCTCAAAGCGGGATTTTAGAGCTTACAATCATCGCAAAAAGCGACATTTTCACAGGTGGCTTTGAGGGCAAAAATGCCGATAAGAAATCTCCAAAAGATTTTTTTAAAATCGGTGATAAATACGCCCTAAGCGGTTCTAGTGTGCGAGGGGTAATTCGCACCATTTCACAAGTGCTTAGCTTTGGCAAATTTAAAACAGACGCGCCAGATTATAAGAAAAAAGGCGAGTTTGTGGAGCGAATCAAAAGCAATTTTAAATCAAACGAATCAAAGCTAGATATGACAGAGCGAATCTTTGGGCAAATTATCAATGCAAACGGCAAAAATTTCGCGCTAAAATCACGCATTAGTTTTTCGCATTTTATCGCTAGTAAAGTTTGCAGGGCACAATACACAAATCCCATATACATTTCTATGAAGCCCGATTTTGAAAAATCCAAAACCTACAAAGATAAGCAAGGTTTTAGATTCTACGCCCCACTAGGCAAAATTGAGCAATCAAAAGGCAACCAAAATAACGACAAAGTTTCATTTACCATCTCCCCACTAGGCAAAGGCACGGAGTTTGAAGGCAAATTGCGCTATTTCAATCTCACCAAAGCCGAGTTAGGTTTAGTCTTGCTTTGCCTGACTTCGCTTGATAGCGACAAAGGCGAATATTACAAATTTGGCGGGGCGAAATTCTACGGCTACGGCGATACGCAAATCAAACTAAATGGCATTAGCGAAGCCCTAAAAAATGACTGCATAAACGCATATAAAAATCTTTTGGCAAAAACGGATTTTGAGCTAGATTCACGCATAAATGATTTGCGCAACGCAAGCAAAAAACAAGGCAGTAGGGATTTTTTGAGCGCAAAAAACGCAAATCAAAATAACTCAAACCACAACAATACAAGCCAAAAACCCACCACACACCACAATGCAGCCCAAAAACATACGCAAGATAAACTACTTAATAAATACCAGCAAAATATTGATACAGATGATAATGATGACGATTGGAATGGATTTTAATGTATTTTTGTCATTTGCGAGATTCGCACCGCAAATCTTTGCACAAAGATTCGTCGAAGCAATCCACAAATTCCCACTCCCTTGCGGAGTGTAAGTTTTTATTTCCCCCTCCCTTGCGGATTTTATACCCCACCCTAAATCCCTCCCGCAAGGGGAGGGACTTTTTTGATTCCCCCTCCCTTGCGGAGGGGGTTAGGGGGTGGGTTTGTTATTTTTGGCATATTGAGGGCGTTGGTTTGTTATATTGAGTTTTCGTAGCAAACGAAATATCTCTAAAATCATAGATTGCCACGCAAAAATTCGCCTACATTCATTTTTTACTCGCATTTTTGCTCACAATGACGAAAAATCTACAATGACAGAGGAAAAATCTAAAAATACCCACCCCCTAGCCCCCTCCGCCACATTTTGATAATTTGGGGGAGGGGGGAAAACTACATTGTCATATTGAGCGTAAGCGAAATATCTCTATTTGTGTTTTTAGATTTTCTAAAGAAGTTGCACTTTGAGATACTTCGGTTTCTTACGAAAACCTCAGTATGACAAGTTTTTGTCGTGGATAGATTGCCACGCGGATTTTGTCAAATCCGCTCGCAATGACAAAATTTTTTGTCGGACTTAGATTTCGCAATAAACCCAAGTATCTAAAATCCATAAAAAACACCCAATAAAAACTCTAAAAACACCCCAAAAAACTATCAAAAAAAACACCAAAATCCACATAAAAAATTCTAAAAAATGTTTTAAAATCCCACCCAAAATCCAAAAATAATCCAAAAAATGCAAAATCTCAAATCCACACAACCCCGCCCACTACGCCACTCCAAAGCCTAAACACCTTGTAAAATGGCTATTTCAGGATATTTTAAGCATAGGAAAGCTATAATTCTCCCTGTCAAACGGAATTTGCGGAGAGTCGGTTTGAGCATGACCTGATTTTACAAGGGACTAAAACTGCGTAGTTATCTAACTCGTCTATCACTAAGTTTGAGCATGACCTGATTTTACAAGGGACTAAAACATTACATTGTGCTACCGCGTTTTGTTTTGGTTTGAGCATGACCTGATTTTACAAGGGACTAAAACCACCTCCACAATTTCCGTAAGATTTTTTAATACGCGATATAAACACTTTATGTGTTTATTCGCTATTACAATAATCTATGACATAGATTATTGTAATAGCGAAATTTTTTTCTCAACTTTAGGATTTTTTAGATTTTTTTAGACTTGTGGATTTTTTAGGATTTTTTGCTCTTTTTAGATTTTAGGCATGTGTGAAATATCTC